>CAIZHO010000604.1 GCA_903932805.1 uncultured Roseiflexaceae bacterium
GGTCGTGCCGGCACAGCGCTGTCGATGGGGCGCTCGAGAATAGCGGCGAGTTCGTCGTCATAGTCGATTGCCGCTGCGGTTTTGGGCTGGACGGTGGTGCGCCGTACCGGGATCTCGGCACGACGACCGGTGGTCGCCGGCAGACCAATACTCCTGACGCCACGGATGCGGGTATACACCGCAGCAGCCCCTTGCTTGAGCACGCTCAAGAGTTGTACGACCGTAAAGTCAAAGGCCAACATACCGCCGATGAGCAGTCCGAGTGCAGTCAATGCGGCAGTGGCGGGCCGGCCAATCCCAGTCCCCAGGATAACCACAAAAAAGTGCCCGACCACACCACCACCGATGCCGGGACGGGCATCGCCGGCCACGACAAAAAACTCGAGCGACAACAAGATACACAGAATGAATACGGTCATCCCGGTCAACTGCCAGCCGCGGCTATGGTTGGGGTTGTTTTGGCCACGAATGAACATCAAGACGCCAACGACGCCCATAAACAACGGTAGGACGAGTGCGCCCCAACCGAAGACATACTCCATCCACACTTTCCATGTGCTGCCGACCGTGCCGGCACTGCCCGTCACATAGAAAATGCTGGTGACCCCGGCGATTGCTAACAGTGACAGTGCCGTCAGCTCGATGCGATGCTCAGGGCGGAGTGTCGAGGCGGCACTCGCGCGGCGGCGCCGTGGGGTGCGCTCGGTGCTTGGGATTTTTGCCTTGCTCATGCCTACTCCGCCATTACTACAGACGATACTACGAGAGTACACGAAAATCCATGGATATGCAACAAGTAGACATAAAACTACTGGTTTGTGAGCAGTGGTGCCTGTGGTGCAGCATCGCGGGGGCGGGCCGAACGTAGGTCGTGCAGGATGAGTTGGACCTCGACGCGGCCGTTCCATTCGTTGCGTTGGGGGTGAAAGACGATATCGACTGCCGGTATGCGGGTGAAGTGATGGGAGTGTGCGCCTTCGCCCCAGACAATGGCGGTCATGACGCGACCTGCGAGGTCGAGCTTGAGTCTGAGGTGTTTGTTGTCGCTGCCCATCGATTGCGCCGAGATAACGCGGCAATTGCGTGCCAACAACACGGCCGAATGATTGCTGTGCCCACACGGCTCGAGCTGTGCGAGTTCGTTGACGAGATCCAAACTGACCGCATCGTGTGGTACCTCGCAGTCGATGTGGAGCGTGCGCACCCCGACCTGGATGTCGTTTTTGGCTGCATATTCGTTGAGCAGACGACGCAACGTGTCGATGTGGGTGGATTCGATCGTGAAACCGGCAGCTGCTGCATGCCCTCCCATTTTGACAAACGGTGCGCCGCACTGACGCAGGGCCTCGACCATATTGATCATGCCACCGGAGCGTGCCGACCCGCGCGAATGTGGTTCGCCGCGTTCGATGATGATGGCCGGACGTGCGAACTGTTCGGCGATGCGGGCTGCAGCGAGGCCGACTAATCCGGCATGGGCATCGGGATCAGCGTGCACGATGATGCGATCATACGCATCGGGTGTTGCATGCTGGGCAGTCAGTGCCGCGGCGACGCGTTCCTGGAGGAGTTTGGTCTGGTGTTGGCGTTCGATGTTGGTCTCGTTGAGATGCTGTGCTTTGACCTGCGCCTCGAGAAAATCTTCGGTCAAGAGGAGTTCGTAGGCAGGCACAGCGTCTTCCAGTCGGCCGGCAGCATTGATACGCGGCCCGATTTTAAAGCCGATGTCATCGGCTTTGAGTGCAGATGGTGTAATCCCAGCCACAGCGATGAGGGCGCGGATCCCAGGTCGTTGGCTATTGGCAAGGACATGCAGGCCGCGGGCCACGAGTGAACGGTTTTCTCCCTGTAATGGCCCCAAATCTGCCACGGTCCCGAGTGCCACCAAATCGAGCAAATTGGTCATCTGTTCGCTGCTGAGGGGCATACCGAGTTGGCCTATTGCTTCGATGAGTTTGTAGGCAATACCCACGCCGACGAGCCCTTTGTCGGGGTAGGGGCAGTACGGCAGCTTGGGGTTGACCACGGCTGTGGCAACGGGGAGCTCGGCAGGTGGCGCGTGGTGGTCGGTGATGATCACATCCATGCCCAGTTCACGGGCCAAGGCGACCTCCGACACATTGCTGATACCGCAGTCAACCGTCACCAACAGTTTGACCCCGCTCTGTGCGAGGCGATGCATCGCCTCGTGGTTGAGGCCATAGCCCTCGGCAGTGCGGTGGGGGATGTACGGAGCGATGTTGGCACCGAGCTGGCCGAACGCATCACAAATGAGGCTGGTTGCCGTGATGCCATCGGCATCGAAGTCACCGTAGACGGCGATAGCCTCTTGCTCGTGGATGGCGGTGATGACGCGTTGGGCGGCAGCCCGCATATCGTGCATCAACAATGGGTCGTGATGCGGATCACGACACGCCAAAAAATGTTGGATGGCAGGCACCGTCGTAAAGCCACGGCCGTACAAGAGCCGGGCCATGAATGGGCTGATGTGACTTCCCTGAGCAAGTGCATCGATATGTGCTGTGGGGGCGATTGGTGCAAGTTCCCAATGCATCTGTTTGAGTGAAAGGCGTGTAGTCATCGTGTTCCTCGCTGTCGCGGCGGGTATGTATCCTACTAGTACTACCGTTGCAGGGGTACGCCCCTGGTCAGCGCCATACGATAACGATTGCCGTTGTGATAATCACTGCCAATACGACCAAGGCGACGATCGCAATCGAGCGCCAATCATAAAACGACCGATCGGCTGCGACCACGTTGGTATACCCGATGACTGCAATGGAACGCGACCGACCTCCCACAAGGTAGGTAATGTCAGTGAGCGGTGTGGCGCGAATAGTCAACTCGGCATCCAATACGACGCCATCGTGCGCGTGCGCACGAGTCACCTGTGTAATCAGATCAACGATAGCTGGGATGTGTTTCCAGCGCGGGTCGTCGAGGCGTACAGCATCACGAAAGACCACCTGCGCCTGCTGATTGAGTAGACCTGGGTGCGGTGCGGTCGGGTCGTCTTCCGCATGCACGGTTTGGGTGATGCGTGACCAGAGAAACAACTGCTCCTCGAGGAGCTCACCGCGGGCGTTGCAACGCCGACAGGCAATCATGCCTGATCCTTGACAGGGCGTGCACGCACGCTCTTGGGGTTGTGTCGTCACGCTCCCATCGGCAGCCCGTACTTTGACCATGCGTTCGACCGTACCGCGGCCGGTGCACTCGGCACAGAGGAGTTCGCCTTGGCCATCGCAGTCTTCACAGACCACGACCTGGTCCGAACCAGGGATGCGGATGGGCGTCGGTTTGACCTGCGCAAAGCGGGCAGACTCGGGGACTTCGACATCCCACACATCGAGCGGTGCTTCGGCATGCGGTACATAGCGCGCGGGGAGTGGGATGCGCTTGGCATGTGGTTCGCTACGGACTTCGGTCGATGTTTTGAGCTCATACAAAAAAACATTGCGGCTCAGAATGCGCTGTGGCTCATGCTCGACCACGGCCTGCGCGTTGCGGAACCGGCTGCTTTTGGCCCAGCGCAACACCATCCGCTGCAACGAATCGGAGCGGTGGACCGCCAACCCACGCGCTTGACTGCGTGCAATGTATTTGGGGTCGAGTTCACTGCCCAGGAGCGCTTCGAGCGGGTGCTCTTGCCATTCGGGAGTGATGCTCCAGGCAGTAATCGGCGTAAGGTCGTGATTGGGACGTGACATCCCCTGTCCTTTGTTTGTCTGGTTATGCTTACGACAGTATATCGTATTTGGTTGTTTTTTTTTCAGAGAAAACCCCACTGCGCTCTTCCTGCACGCGTTGCCTCGTACTAACTTGCTTCGACGGCACGCGCCCAAAAGGCTTCGACCTGCGCACGGAGGAGGGCGTGTTCGATGCTGGCGAGCTCGGGATCGGCGCGCAGGATGATTTTGGCCTCGGATTGCGCACTGAGCAACAGATCCGTGTCGGTGAGTTTGGCGATTTTGAGATCGGGTAGACCGCTTTGGCGCGTGCCAAAAAACTCACCCGGACCACGCAGTTGGAGGTCTTTTTCGGCCAGGATGAACCCATCGCGGGTCTCTTCCATCGCTGTGAGGCGCTCGTTGGTGTTGTCAGAGTCATTGTCGCTGACCAAAATACAGTAGCTCTTGTGGGCACCACGCCCGACACGGCCACGGAACTGGTGGAGCTGTGCCAATCCGAAGCGTTCGGCGCCTTCGATGAGCACGGTCGTGGCGTTGGGGATGTCGATACCCACCTCGATGACGGCAGTGGCCACCAGGATGTCGTATTCGTGATTGCGGAACGACACCATCACGGCGTCTTTGTCACGGGCATGCATTTTGCCGTGGATGAGTGTCACGCGCAAATCAGGGAAGACGTCATTTTGCAGGCGGACGTGCATTTCTTCGGCCGAGGCGACATCCAGGGTCTCGCTTTCTTCGACCAACGGACAGATGACAAAGACCTGCCGGCCGTTGCCGACTTCACGGCGGATATGTTTATAGGCGCGTTCGCGCTCGTGGGCTCGGATGCGCTTGGTGGCGATCGACTGCCGACCCGGCGGCAACTCGTCGAGGATCGACGTGTCGAGGTCGCCATAGATGGTCATCGTCAGGGTCCTTGGGATGGGAGTGGCGGTCATGACCAGCAGATGCGGACTCGTGCCTTTGTCTTTGAGTGCCTGGCGTTGTTCGACACCGAACCGATGCTGTTCGTCGACCACCGCCAAGCCGAGCCGGTGGTACTGGACGGCATCCGTGATGAGCGCGTGTGTGCCGACAACGAGGTCGATGTCGCCGTTTGCGACGCCTTCCAGTACACGGCGCCGTTCTTTGACGCCGAGGCTCCCGGTCAACAACGCCACACGCACGCCGTTGGGTCGGGCAGGGTCGATCCCGAGGAGAAGTTGGATCTCGGAGATGCGTTGTTCGCGTTCGCTGTCAATGGTCGACGCGACGCTTTGCCCCGCACGTGGGATGTCGATATCCCCGAGCAGGACAGATAACCCGCGATAGTGTTGTTCGGCCAGGATTTCGGTGGGTGCCATAATCGCTGCTTGGA
>CAIZHO010000605.1 GCA_903932805.1 uncultured Roseiflexaceae bacterium
ATGGCAAACGACACGGATGGTCCCGACCCAGACGGCCACAGCCAAATCCGGCAACATGTACCTGTCGACGCTCGCACTCACCATCACCAATCCAGCCACCATTCTGGTGTTCATGGGATTGTTTAGTGGACTGCACGGGATGGGACAGCTGTCACAGGGAGAAGCCGTGGCCCTCGTCGCAGGCGTAGGCATGGGTTCAGCGTTGTGGTGGTTGACCTTAGCACAACTCACTTCCTGGTTGGGTCGCGACATCACCCCGCAGGGAATGTTGTGGATCAACAGACTCTCAGGGATCGTCATTATTGGCTTTGGAATCGCCGCACTATGGAGTACCTTTGTATGAGCAAGTCGCAACCAAATCACCGCATCGAAACACAGGCTGTCCACCTCGGCAATCATGGGGACGCAACAACCGGCGCGGTCATTCCACCCATCGTCATGGCGACGACATTCGAGCGACAGCCCGATTATTCTGCACCGTCTGGATTCATCTATGGACGCAGCCAAAATCCGAACCGCAAGGCACTCGAAGAGACCCTGGCAGCTCTCGAGGGCGGGGCGATTGCCTATGCGTTTGCGTCTGGGCAAGCAGCCACCAATGCCGCCTACCAGATGCTCACCGCAGGCGATCATGTGATTGCGCCGGCAGAGTCATACTTTGGCACACGCGGGTTGCTCCAAGAAATCTACGACCACCTCGGCCTCACATACACTTTCGTTGACACCAGCAACCTCGACGCAGTGCAGGCTGCATTCACCCCACAGACCAAACTGGTCTGGGTCGAGACGCCCTCGAACCCAACGATGACCATCACGGACATCCGCGCAGTCGCTGACCTTACCCATGCGCACGGTGCATTGCTGGCCGTCGACAATACCTTCGCCTCACCAATCATGCAACGCCCCTTATCGCTCGGCGCGGATTTCGTGATGCACTCCACAACCAAATTCATCAGTGGGCACACGGATGTCACAGGAGGAGCCCTCATTTTTGCGCGTATCGATGACGTGAGCGCACGCGCTCAGCTCGTCCAGTACCTGGGCGGTGCAGTGCCTTCGCCGTTTGATTGCTGGCTGATATTGCGCGGGATCCGGACGCTGGCACTGCGGGTTCGGCAACAGGCAGCCAATGCACTGGCGCTGGCTCAGTTTTTGGCGGATCATCCGGCGGTCGAGTCGGTGTTTTATCCTGGCCTTGCCAGCCACCGTGGCCACAGCATCGCGGCGAGCCAAATGTATGGCGGGTTTGGCGGCATGTTGTCGGTATGTGTCCACGGCGGGGCAGTCGAAGCGCTCAAAGTCGCTGCACAGGTACAGCTCTTTACGCGGGCGACGAGCCTGGGTGGGATCGAGAGTCTCATCGAGCATCGCTTCTCGATCGAAGGCCCGACGAGCAGCACACCCCCCAATTTGCTCCGTATCTCGGTCGGCATCGAACACATCGACGACTTGATACAAGACATTCGTCAAGCGCTCCATACCCTTGCCCTATAACCCGGAACGCATGAAACACGCATTTCCATTCTGTCGGACGAAAGTGCATGAGCAACGTGTCTGTGAACCTATTACGTAGCGCAAGAGCATACCCCCGATGGGGGCAACATCCCGGGGCATACCTTCGACAACAGTATCGAGGTACGCAAGGCAAACGGAGAGGCACATGACCGATAGACCGTGGCGTGTATTGGGGCGTCAGACCATCCACCAGAGTGAGTGGGTCAGCCTCCACCAAGATGATGTACAACTGCCGGATGGAACCGTCATCCCACAACACCATGTGGTCGACTACCCCCGGCCAGCAGTAGGGGTGGTCCCCATCCGGGCAGACGGCGCTATTTTGCTGGTAGAGCACTATCGCTTCATCGTCGACCGGACGCACTGGGAGGTACCTGCCGGACGTGTCGACGCGGGCGAATCCGATGCTGTCGCCGCCGCCCGTGAACTGCACGAAGAATGCGGGGCCGTTGCTACACGGTACACCAAACTCGGGCAGTATCACCCGGCCAATGGCAGTAGCAATCAGACGTTTTATGTGTATATCGGACACGACGTCGACGTCATCGCCCCAATCAGCGACACGAACGAAATTATGTCGATTCGATGGTTCACCCCGGCAGAGATATGGCAATTGATTGGTCGCAACGAGATCCGCGATGGCCTGACCCTGACGGCGTTCCTCTGGGCAGACGCATACCTGCGCGGGATGGTGTCGGGGCATGCCAATGATTAGGGTGTCCAGCACGGACGGGCGAAGCGCATGCAGGCATGGTGCGACGAGCGAGGCAAGAGCGACGACAACGAACGCCCGAGCGATATGATACGCATACAGCACTGTAGTAGTGGTAGAAAGTAATCTCACGACATGAACCGTACAACGCTTGCCATGCTCGGTATGATAGTAGCCTGTATCCTCTGGGGGAGTTCGCATGCAGTCGCCAAAACCGCCCTCAATGAAGCACCGCCATTCCTGCTTGCAGCACTCCGGCTCTGCATTGCCGCGCCGATTTTGATTCTCATCCAGGTATCGACACGCAGACCTGCCATTCATACCCAAGATCGTTGGCCGCTTGTGCGACTCAGCATGATTGGGATTGTAGGGAGCTTTGTGTTGGCATACACGGGCATTAGTTTAACGCTCTCATCAGACAGTTCTCTGATGATTGTTGGTGAGGTCATTTTCACCGCGATTTTTGCCTATTTTTTGTTGCGTGAACGCATCACGCGCAATCGCTTGATCGGGTTGTTGGTGGGTACTGCCGGGGTGGTCATCCTCATCACGGGTGCTGCAGGGCAAAACACCGAGACCGCACCGAACCGCTTGCTCGGGAACATCCTCGTGCTCGGCTGCCTCGCGTGCGAATCGTACTATACCGTTCGAGGAGCTGCATATTTAGAACGCAACAATTCAATCAGTATGCTCGCATGGGTCAATACTGCTAGTCTCGTCGTATGGATCCCCGTGCTCGCCTACTACGGATACACGGGTGAACTCGCGCAGCTATCGGCGTCTGCATGGGGGGCATCGGTGTACATGGCGGTCGTGACATCGGTTGTGTGCTACTTCCTCTGGTTCAACGGGGTGCGCATCGTCGGGGCAACGGTCGCTGCGGTTGCACTGCTGTTCCAACCGGTGGTCGGGGCGCTTGTGGGGATCCAGGTTATGGGCGACCCCGTTACGCTCACCTTCATCATCGGCGGCATCCTGGTCGTTGGAGCCTTGCTGATTAGTGGGATCCCCGAGCGCACTCCGGCAGCATCAGACGCAGGGTGATCTCGGCGTAGTGAGGATCAATGAACAACAAAACGCTTGCATACATTGGCCTCATTGTCGCCAACATCGCATGGGGGGCAGGCGCGTCCGTGTCGAAGGCGACAATGGCGGTCTTCCCTCCGGCGCTGTTGAGTGCGCTACAAATCGCCATCGCCAGCGTGGTTCTGCTCGTCATCCAACGGCGCGGCGGATACCCCGCAGTACGCAAACAGGACCGCTGGCCGATGGTCGGCTTGAGCATGGTCATGAACGTGGCAGGCTTTCTATTGGGGTATGTCGGCATCGCCCTTTCACTCGCTTCAGACATCTCGCTGTTGGTCATCGCCGAGGTTGTGTTCACGGCATTGTTGGCACGGTGGTTGTTGCGCGAACATATTGACCGGGCTCGTTGGTTGAGCCTTGCCGTAGGCGCGGTCGGCGCGGTTATCCTCATCACCGGTTCGATTGGAAACAACACAGCTACTGCACCCAATCGGGTCTTGGGTGGTGTTTTGTTCCTCCTCGATCTCTTGTGTTGCGCCTACTACACCGTGCGGGGCGGGGTCTTTTTGGCACGCAACGATACCGTCGGTATGATGACCTACGTGAACCTCGTCAGTCTGGTTGTTTGGGTACCGGTCCTGCTGTATTACCTTGTAACGGGCCAATTCCCCACGGTCACGACAGCGAGTGTCGTTGGTCTGCTGTATCAGTCATTGGTGACGTCGGTTTTGTGTATTTTTCTATCATTCTACGCAGTGAAGGTCATCGGGGCGACCGCAACGACCATCGTGTTGTTCGTCCAACCACTTTTTGGTGCACTGATTGGTGTCACGATACTGGGTGATCCAATCACATCGAGCGGCATCGTGGGTGCTGTGTGTGTCTTTGGAGCGATTGCCATGTCGATGCGCAGTCAATTACGTGAGGGGCAGCAATGAGTCGACTGCAGGCATTGATTTTGCTGGTCAGCGCGAATGTATTGTGGGGATCGTCTCATGCCATAGG
>CAIZHO010000606.1 GCA_903932805.1 uncultured Roseiflexaceae bacterium
CGATGAGCGTGGCGGTTTTGCCGGTCCCGGCACCTGCCAGGACCAGTGCGTGACCGCCCTGGTGGGCGACGGCGCGTTGTTGTGCTTCGTTGAGGACCATGGCGCGACTCACATACGAACATTTGTTCCACTGAGTGTACTACGAATGTTCAGGAATGGCAAAGTATTCGCGTTGATAGCGCGCAATCTGCTCGCGCGGCCCGCTCTGCTTGCC
The DNA here is from genome assembly GCA_903932805.1 of uncultured Roseiflexaceae bacterium. Taxonomy (GTDB): domain Bacteria; phylum Chloroflexota; class Chloroflexia; order Chloroflexales; family Roseiflexaceae; genus UBA965. Next base: position 215 of record CAIZHO010000606.1, read on the forward strand.
GGCGTGATCACTCAGCTTGACGGTGGGGTGACCGTCGGCGTGGGTCGTCTTCATCACGATGTTGAGCGCCGGTACGCCGAGGTCGTTCATCAGTGTCGTGCCCCAGCCAAAGACCAGCTGGATACGCCCCGCAAAGCGCTCGTGCAATTGCACAATACGCTCGATGGTCAGACTGTCGCTAAAGACAATCGTCTTGCTCAGCGGATCGATACCTTGGTCTTGGTAAAAGGCAATCACACGCTCGGCGAAGGCTATTGGATCGCCCGAATCGTGGCGTAACCCACGCCAGCGCATGGCATGTGCCCGATCAAAATCCGCAAAGAACCGTTCGGTACCAAACGTATCGGTCAAGCCAATCGCCAAATCGACGCCGTAGCGGGCATACCAATCGCTGAGGAACTGCTGGTGCGCGGTCCGCACTGCCCCGGGCGTATGTGGGGCCAACGCTGCATAGACCATCGGCATTTCGTGGGCATAGGTGCCGATCGGCTTGAGCCCATACGCATGTGCATAGGCAACATTGGATGTCCCGACCAACTGGGTCGGGCAGTGGGCCTGCAATTGCGCGAGGACGTGGGCTTGCCAGGCGGCACTGTACCGTCGGCGCGTGCCGAAATCGACGATTTTGATGTCGGGATGCTGCTGCAATATGGCGATTTTGGCTGCCAGGCGGGCGTCGCCGACGCTGTCGTGGTGCGTACCGGTCTGGGCACGCAATGCGTCGAAGTAGCACTCGTTGACGATGCTCATGACGACCGTCTCCCAGAACGTCACAATCGGCCAGTCACCGATGCTCCAGATGGCCAACGCGTCGTCGACGACGTCCACATGCACGTCGGGGAGCCGTGCAGCAGCTAGATATGCGAGATACTCGGGTGCAAATGTCGGTTCACCGCTACGAGTGCGCATCCCCGCCAGATACGCCAGCTCGTCTGGGCAGAATCCCTGTGCCTGGATGGCCGCAAATCGACCCTGCAATGTATCGAGCGGGACGACATCGGCGATTCGCTCGGTGCCGCGATTGGTCAGCGCAAAGCGCACCTGGGTGTGGCGATGCTGCTCGTATTGGAGCTGACTCATGGTGAACTTATAAAAATCAATGGCGGCGCTCAGCCAGGGGGTTGCGGTGCCACTCATCAACGAACACCTCGCTGCCAGACTGCTATTGCGTCAGCGGTGCCACAAAACGACACCCCCGCCTGCGCCAGCCGATCACGCATCTGTGCGCCCGTGTGTGCGGCGACCGAGCGAGTGGCTTCTTCGACGATGACGACGGCATAGCCGCCGCGGGTGAGGATGTCGAGTGCCGTATGTGCCACACAATAATCGAGCGCGAGCCCTGCCAGATAGACCGTTTGCGCCTGTTGGGCCGCGAGGTATGACGCGAGTGATTGACCCGCGTGCGTCGACCCGTTCCACGCGCTGTAGCTGGTATCGTCAGCGCCATCCAACAAGACTTCCATCCCTTTGACAAAGGCAGTGGTCCCCGTCGGGATGACCAACTCGGGGTGCAACGCCGCACCTGCACTCTCGGCTACACAATGCACCGGCCAGGTGGTGGTGTAGGTGGGGCTCTCGGCAAAGTGTGCACTCGCCCGCGGGTGCCAATCTTGTGAGGTAAATACCCCGAGCCCATGTGCGGCGGCACTGGCTAATAATTGATTGACCAGTGGCAGGATGACCGCCCCTTCGGCGACCGGCAACTCGCCGAATCCCGGCAGGCCTAATCGCATACCTTCCGCCGACGGCATGAATCCACGCTGGACATCAATGAGACCGAATACCGTGTGCGTCATGTCGCCCTCATCTTGTCGTGTAATTGTACAAATGACACTATCTACAGACAATGATACGACCCTGCATGCGAGATGTCAACTCGATCTAGTCGAAGCTCCGTGGTGAGCGTTCGAGGCGCGCACTATTGAAGCAAAACAGCCGGGCGGGGCGATGTGCGCCATCACGTTGGTACTCGTTTGTTTCGTGGATGAGGTCGAGGCTGAGGAACTTTTTGCGGAAGTTGCGCTTATCCAGCGGCCGACACAAAATCGCTTCGTAGGCGGTCTGGAGCTGTGTCAGCGTGAAATAGACGGGGAGCAATGCATACACGGCATTGGTGTAATTGACCTTGCTTTTGAGTCGCTCGTGGGCATAGGCAATAATTTCGGCATGATCGTAGGCAAGCTGCGGCAGGGCGTTGACGGCAAAGAACTCCGGTTGCTGAGTCTCGCCGCCGAAGGTGGGGATGATATCTAACCCAAGGCCCATATAGGTAACCGAAACGCCATGCCCGCGCGGGTCACCGGCAACCGTGTCGAACGTATACAGCTGCTCAACGAGGCGTAACAATTGTTTCTCGATACCGGCTTTGCTCCGCAGAATGCGTTCGTGCGAGGACACCGTGGTCTCTCCGGCCACAATATAGCCGCCCGGCAACGCATACATCCCTTGGAACGGCTGATTGGCACGTTTGATGAGCAATACCTGTAATGCATCGTTGGCCAACTGCATCACCACACTATCGACCATCAGAATCGGGGATTGGTAGGGGTTCATTTGTGTGCCTCCGACCATTGCCAGACCGCCGTACTCAACAGATCCGACGGCATGCGCCAGTCACCGCGCGGGCTCAGGGCGACACTGCCGATCTTGGGGCCGTCCGGCATGACCGAGCGTTTGAATTGACTGCCAGTGAAGCGCCGCACAAAGACAATCAACCAGTGTTCGATAGTTGCTGCATCATACGCGTCTGCAAACGCGCGACATGCCAATGCCAAAATCTTGGCCGGGGCATCGCCCCAGCGTACCAGGTGATAGAGAAAAAAGTCGTGTAGCTCGTACGGACCGATGATATCTTCGGTTTTTTGACTGACATCACCCACGTGTGTCGAGGTCAACTCTGGCGAAATGGGGGTTGCCACAATATCTGCCAGGATAAATTGTATCTGCGTGTCATACCCGGCCGCCATATGCGTTACCAAATGTTTGACCAGCGTTTTGGGGACCCCGGCATTGACGTGGTAATGACTCATATGATCACCGTTGAAGGTACACCAGCCGAGCGCAATCTCGCTCAGGTCGCCGGTACCGAGCACCAAACCGCCAAAGCGGTTGGCCGAGTTGAACAAGATGCTCGTGCGCAGTCGTGCTTGAACGTTCTCGTAGGTGATGTCTTGCGTGACCCCATCGTGCCCCAATGCGCGGAGTTCGGCACTGACCAAGCCACCAATCGCGATGACCGTACAAGGTACCGCAAAAGCGCGGGCCAAGGCCACAGCATTCGCCTGCGTGCGTTCCGACGATGCGTCGGCCGGCATGGTGTAACAGCGCAACAACCCTGCCACGGGCAGCCCGAGGATTGCAGCGGTGCGGATGGCAACCAGAAACGCCAGTGTCGAATCGAGGCCGCCTGATACTCCGAGGTGGACAAACGGCGCGCGGCTCGCCCTGAGACGCTGTGCCAGGCCATGCGCTTGGATGTCGATGATGTGCATCAACCGCTCGTGACGCTGCTGGGCGTGTTCGGTGGTCGGCAAAAACGGATGAGCGACCACCACGGGCCGCGGCGCTTCGAGCACAGGAGGTGCACCGGCAGACAGATGCGTGTAGGTTATGCAATGTGCGCGATTGGTGTCACGACTGCGGTCCATCAGCAGATGCTCAATGTCGAAATCGGCACTAATAACCCGCTGATTGGTGGTGAACGGTGGTCGTTCTGCCAGGATGGAACCTTGGCTGGCAATGATGTGGTGGCCGCTCATGACAACATCCATCGTTGATTCGGTCCAATCACAACCGGCATACACGTACCCCGCAACCAACTTGGCACTCTGCATGCGCACCAAATCACGGCGATAGGCGGCTTTGCTGACGAGCTCGGGCGAGGCAGACGGGTTGACGATGATGAGTGCGCCATTGTCGACGAGCGCATGGCTGGGTGCGGTGTTGACCCACAGGTCCTCGCAGATTTCGATACCCACCGGCACCCCACCGATGTCAAAGAGTAGCTGGGTGCCAAATGGCACATCCTGTGTGCCGATGTGTACGGTCGTATTGTGCTGGGTCCAACGGTGGTACCAGCGCTTTTCGTAGAATTCACCGTAACTCGGCAGGTGCTGCTTGGGGACGATACCAACGATACGGCCACCGGCAACCCAGGCGCTGACGTTGTAGATGCAGCCGGCGATTGCGAGCGGTAATCCGACGACGAGCGCGGTCTGGGACGACGCGGTCCGTTGGGCGAGCTGCAGCAAGCCGGCGCAGGCTGCATCCCGCAGGCCAGCATGAAGCACCAAATCACCCAGCGCATAGCCGGTGAGTGACAGTTCGGGACAGACGAGCAGGGCACATGCATCTGCGACGGCCGTATCGTAGAGTTCTGCTATCGCAGCCACATTGGCTGCGACATCGGCGACCGTCACCGGCGGGCAACCGCTGGCCACCCGCAGGTACGCTTCGTTCCATTGCTTCGTCATTGCATGCTCCACGCAGTGGTATCCATCGCTTTATACTACACGAGAACGAGACCATTGCAATCAGCCGAGGACAAGCGTTATGTACGAACATCGCCGTGCCCGTGTTATATCGCAACAGGCATTTGTGCAACGCATGGCACGCCACATCAGCGTGGCATTGCTGGTCATTAGTGCTGCCTGGGCATTGGGGGCCTGGGGGTATCATTGGTTCGAAGCGATGCCATGGATCGATGCATTGCTCAACGCAGCCATGATTCTGGGCGGCATGGGGCCGGTTGATGTGATGCATACCAGCGCCGGCAAAATCTTTGCGAGCTGCTATGCCTTGTTCTCGGGCGTTTTTTTCATCGGCATAACCAGCATCGTCATGGCCCCCGTGGCACATCGACTGCTGCATACCTTGCATGTCGACGACGCAGAATGAGCACCTACGGTACGTCGCAGATTGATGTAGCTGCTTCCGATAGGGGCAGCTGGATGTCGTCGACGTCGGCGTACACAGTTCGCATCTGTTCAACACGTTCTGCGCTGAGGGCGGGGAGTGCGCCGCGCCGGTACCACGGCATGAGGGTCGCGTCGATCGACGGCCGTCTGGCTTCGTGGAGGATGGCGCGTATTGCCGGTGCATCGGGATGCACCCCAAGCACCGTGCGCAGCAGCTCGCGAAGAGCTATCGTGATCGGCATCAAGGGATTTTCGTGGAGCTGAATCATGCGATGGGCGATGCCACTGGGGGACACTGCTGCCCAGGCAACGAATATCTCTGCTGTGGCAAATGGATCGTCATTCAGATGCTGTTGGTTACCTACGGTCTGCTGTTCTTGCCACCAAGCGGTTACATACCGCACCATATCGTGTTCGTACAAGCCCTCCGGGGCAGCATACTGTTGTAACCATGCGATACCGGCAGCTGGGATCGTCGCAACGAACCCTGGTGCCACATGAACCAAACTTGCCACGAATTTGAGGTAGCGCCGTTGCAATACCGGTGAACGAGTCTGCCAGATGAGCGCATGCCAGTCATGGTTCATGGTGAGCAGGCAGTATTCGCCGTAGAACTGATGGAACGATTCGTCGGCGTGTGGCCAAAACAGACGGAGTGTCTGCGGATTGTTCTTGATGTGCATATCTGCAAGGGGACGTAGGCGCCCCCCTTTGCGCAGGCGGTCGTCTGCCAAGATGTGTACGAGCAGCGCAGCCGACAGCAGTGGCAATACCTGTTCACTATACAACGGCAATAATGTGAGCGAAATCTGCGGATCAGCAGCCGCATGCAACCGCAATCGTATCTGCTGATGTTCTGGGTGCGCTGCGATGATGCGGCGCACATATGTGCGTGCCTCTTTGGTCAAACACCATTCGATCTCGCTGTGGAGGCGAATAATCCGCTCGCTGACTCGCTCGCCATCGCCAGTGAGCCAACGCTTCAACCACAATAGGGCTTCACTGGGCCGCATCTGGATCAAGATATCGCGCAAAACCAGTGCATCGATGTCTTGATCGAACCCGACCAACGTCCAGGCAGCGGCTGTGCGCACGTACGACCGACAATCGAGGCACGCACCCCGTAGCGCGTTGATGACCGAGTGGTCTGCAATCGCAATCAATGCGTGACTCGCTGTGGTGCGTACATGATCATTGCTGTGCGTCAGATACGACAACAATTGTCGATTTGCGGGCCGATGGCCTAATCGCCCGAGTGCCTGGATTACTGCGACCAGGTGCGGGTGCTCGTGATGGAGGTGCGTATGCAATACTGCTGCGTAGTGGGTCAACCCTGCCGACCCGATGTGACGCACCACAAGAGCGTAATCATCGTGCTGCGGGCACGCAAGGGCAGCTTCGATGTGTGGAATCCCCGCTTCGTGTTGCATGTTGGTCAGCAGTACCGCCGCCATGAGCACCACACTCCGGTTGCTTGCAGACAATGTCGCGACGAGCAATTCTGGCTCGACAGCGTATCCGTGCTGAACAACGAGCCGCAGTGCGGTCGCGACGAGGTCTTCGTGGCTGTCTCGCAATGCGCGTCGACATGCAGGGAGCCCATCTTCTGTGCCCCAGGAACACACTGCCTGAAGCGCAGCCTGCCGCACCAGTCGGTCGCGATGCAGTAATCCCATCCGCACCATTTCTTCTGGCCCCATCTTGGTCCGTTGCCAACACAAGATCGCGGCACTCCGCACGACAGGGCTCGGTGAAAGTAAGGCCACCCGAACATCAGCGAGGATGTCTGGGTGGTGCATTGACACTTCGGTCAGCGCATGCAACGCTGCGCTGCGAACCGGGTCATCACTCGATTGGAGTGCTCCGGCAGCAGGATTCATTTAGCAACTCCGCACCGGCAAGTAGATATGTCTGAGAACCGCACACCCAATCACGTGAAGGTGTGGGTTTGTGTAATAGTGCACTCCCAATGCCCCGACTGAGTATGCAGCCATACTTGCGATTCGATCGACCGTCGTGCGTGAGGCCTGTGCCAACTCCCACTGTGGGACTGCATCAGACCAAAGCTCGGGGCATTCGGTGACTCGAAATACTGGCTGTGCGAACTCGCGCAACCCCGTGTCGGATGCCCACGCGGCACACTGTGCCTGCGGGATAGAATGGGCCCGATCTATTGCAGGATTAGCCCAAGCCCACAACCACGTGCCGTTGTCTGCACAGTACGAACCGATCATGCTGAACGTTGCAATTGCGGTGATGACTTCATCACGACGGTATGTCACGACGCCATCATCTTGCGACAACGCCCAGTCACACTGCGACAACCGGTAGACCCCCTCCAATGCATGCTGGCGGTCTCGTAACCACTGCTGGTATTCGGTGAACACGTTCCTCACATGAACGGTCGTCTGGTGCATAGACTCTCCTTTATCGCGTTATAGGTACAGTATATGGAATCGTTCGACCACAAATGTGCTTTTATTTCGATTATTCTAAACATCCACCGCTGGTTGTACACCAACGTCCCTGTGTGAATAAATGGTAAAATTACGACACGTTTCACATCACATGAGCACTTTCGATGGTTTTTGCTTCACCATTGTTTTTAAGCATCTACATGCCGATCTTATGTATCTGCTATGCATGCGCGCCGCTGCGTTTGCGCAATGCAGTATTGTTGTTGGCGTGTGTGGTGTTTTATGGGGCAGGGGCCGGCGAATTCTTTTTTTTGTTGGTCGGGCTGACACTCCTCACCGTTATACTCGGGCGTTTTGCGTACCAGAACCGGCTCGTGAGTGCAGGCGCCATTGTGGTCAATCTTGCACCGCTGGTGTACTACAAATACAGTACATTTCTTGGGCACATCGTCCTTGACATCCAGGGGGTCGCCTATGATCCCCTTGCCAAAGGGCTGTTACCGTTGGGGATATCTTTTTATACGTTCCACGCAATCTCGTATATTGTCGATGTATACACGGGACGGATCAGCGCCGACAAACATGGTTTTCGGTATGGGCTCTATCTCTTTCTGTTCCCCCATTTGATAGCTGGCCCGATTGTGCGTTACCGCGAAATAGAGCGACAATTTGCCGATTCGGCACGTGCAATCCGCGTAGCGAGTGTCAGTAGCGGGATGCAGATATTTTTGATCGGTCTTTCGAAGAAGCTCCTTATCGGGGATCATGCCGCTGGAATTGCCGATCGGGTGTTTACCCAAACGGTGCCACTCACGAGCGCGACTGCGTGGATCGGCGTGTTTGCGTACACGATGCAGATTTACTTCGATTTTTCGGGGTACAGCGATATGGCAATCGGCTTGGCCAAAATGTTTGGCTTCCGATTCCCACGCAACTTCCGGCGGCCGTATAGTGCACAGAGTTTGACTGATTTTTGGCGGCGCTGGCACATCAGCCTGTCACGCTGGTTGCGTGATTATGTCTATATACCATTGGGGGGTAATCGCCGTGGGACGGCACGTACATATCTGAATTTGTGGCTGATTTTTTTTGTGTGCGGACTCTGGCACGGCGCAAACTACACCTTTGTCGTCTGGGGTATCGGGCATGGGATGTTAATGGTCATCGAACGGTTGGGGTGGTGGCGACCACGAGCGTGGTGGGGGCAATTAGCCACGTTCGGGTGGGTCATGCTGATGTGGGTCCCCTTCCGCGCAGACAGCATGTCCATTGCAATTGATGTATGGAGCGCAATGGCAGGGATGGGTCAAGGAATAGCAGACTGGCATACCTTGACGTTGCTCGATCCACGTAGCCTCTGTATCTTGATGTTCGCAGGCCTCGTCACCATGATGCCGCAGCACTGGTTCGTGGGCATCCAAGGATGGTTCCACCGCCACCAGACCGTGCGTGCGGGCGGCATTGCGTTGTTGGCGGTATTATCGTTGATGCAACTCATTAGCCAAGGATTCACGCCGTTTATCTATGCAAATTTCTAGTAGGTGCAGAGGATACGTTACATGCGCACTCGTTTGATATTGCACGCCGTCATCGTGTTGCTGTGTTTCACTGTGACACTGGTGTGGGCGCTGGTATCGTTGCGGGATGGCACACAGCGCAGTGTCTCTGTCGAATCGCTGAACCGTGCCGTCAACAAGTACGTCACCGAAATCAACAGCACGCCACTTGGAATCCGCTACCGTTGGGTACCAAGTGACGTACGCATCATCATTCCGACACCTGATGCTCTTGGTGTGGTGACGCTGACCACGTGGTTCTGGCCTGATACGCTCGACACCCGTGTGACAATCGATGGTCACGACATCGCAATAGCTCCCTCGCTCGCTGCGGTCCCGCGACGGTATCAGGTATTAGCTGACACCGACCCATGGGTGTCGCAGTCGACGGTAACCGTACATGCGACGGGTCCGAAAGCATTTTGGGCGTACACCGGTATGGACGTCAGTCCATTGACCGATTTGCCCCACCCAACATTTTTGTTGTTGTATTTCGGCATGATTGCAGTACTGTGTGTAGTCATTTGGCAATGGCTCCCGTCGTTGCTCTGGATGACACTGCTCGCACATGCGGCGACGGCTCTCTTGATCGTGCAGACAAACCCGCTGGCATTTTACCTGCCAAACATCTTGGCACGCGAAGATCGTTTGAACTTTGTGAGCGGCATTATCCTGACCGTCGCGGTGTTTCTGTGGGCACCGCTGGCCCGACCATGGTTCCGCACCGCAAACCAGGCGCAGCGTGTGACGTTACTCACAACGAGTATCTTGTTTGTCGCACCCGTGGTGGCACTGTTGTACTGGCCCGAGCCACTTGAACAACGTGTCACAGAAAACCGCCGGCTGACTGCGTTCCCACGTACCATTCCCACCAGCTTCACGCAGGTTGCACATACAACCATCCAGACTGAGAAATGGCTTTCTGATCATTTTGGCTGGCGTAGTTTGTTGATTCGCACCAAAAACGAACTCGACTATCGCATATTTGGGACCTCGAGCCGAGTCTATTTCGGGAGCGAGGACGTGATCTACATGCGACGCTGGAGCGATGAGCGCTTCCCCGATCTTGATGCGGTGTTGCAGGACCCTCAAAAACGGAGCCTGCTTTTAGAGCGTATCCGTGACCGAATGGCCATCTACCGCTCCGCAGGCATTCTGCCGATTTTGCTGATTGCGCCTTCCAAAGAAGTCATCTATCCCGAATATTTGCCCTGGTATGTGGCACCATATGACACGTCTTTATTGCGCTCATTCATTGCTGATCTCCGCGCGGCAGGTGTGACGGTTATCGACGCAGAACGGCTCCTGTTGGATGCCAAGCCAAAGCAACCGATGCTGTTCCATAAGCAAGACTTCCATTGGAATCGGCTGGCTGCACATCTCGTTACCGATGCCGTCATCGCAGAGGTTGCGCAAGTCATCCCTGCACAACGCCCGTGGCGTGTGCCCTCACGCGTTTACACCGCACCGAGCCCGTTCGCAGACCGCGACTTTGCAGCCCTGCTGCTTAATCGGTACAACGTGCCAGCCGGCGTCGATGTAGCGCTCGAACTGCCTACTACCGGCGAATGGCGCAATACCATGGTGATGGGCAATGCGATGGACATCTGGGAAAACACGAACCCGCAGGTCTCGTTCCCCAATGTCAATCTGCAGATTATCGGCGACAGCTTTTCGATACGGTTCATCGGGGCAGGCTTCGAGTCGGCGTTCCCGGCTATTTATCGATCGTTTTATCCCAAAGAATCCACAGATTATGCACGCTGGTTACAAGACCGCCGCATTGGTGTGGTACTCTGGCAGCTCCGTGACGCAGGGCTGGTCTACTCACTCAATGATACCGATGAACAATAATCAGCACCAACAGAAGAAGATACCCACATGAATCAACTACGAGCTCTCTTGGTCGGTGCGGGCGGGATGGGCAAGACCTGGGCCAAAAACATCACCGCCAATACCGATGTCTCCCTGGCCGGCTGGATCGACATCCGCCCGGGCGCGGCCGCCGCCGGCGCTACCGAATTGAGCATCCAAGCCGAGTACTACGGCGACGATTTGGCCACTGCCCTGCGCACAGTCAAACCCGACTTCGTGGTCGACGTGACCATCCCCGAAGCACATCATGATGTGACCATCACCTGCCTCGAAGCGGGCATACCGGTCATTGGTGAAAAACCGATGGCGGTGTCGATGCACCAAGCACGTGCAATGGTTGCCGCGTCAGAGCGCACCGGCGTACGCTACATGGTGAGTCAAAGCCGGCGCTACGATGCGCGGTTGTGGGCGTACCGTAGCCTCATGCAGCATATCGGCGAAGTCGGCATTTTGGACGCTGATTTTTATATCGGCGCGCACTTCGGCGGGTTCCGCGATGCGATGGCCAATGTGCTCTTACTCGATATGGCTATCCACACCTTCGACGCAGCCCGCTATCTGCTGGGCGATAGCACCCCTGTGTCGGTCTATTGCGAAGAATACAACCCACGTTGGAGCTGGTATGCCGGGGCAGCTGGCGCGACGGCATTGTTCGAAATGGCCAACGGTGCGCGCTTCACCTATCGCGGCTGCTGGGCCGCCGAGGGCTTGCATACGTCGTGGGAGTCCGAGTGGCGCGCCGTTGGCCCCACCGGCACAGCCAAGTGGAACGGCCATGACCGCATCGAAGCAGCAGTCGTCGCCGAAGTCGGTGGATTCCACTCCAAAACCCACCAACTCACCGCCACCGCCGCAGCCGACATCCCGCTGGGCATCGCAGGTTCGCTCAAAGATTTCGTGCACGCGTACCGTACCGGTGCGACGCCGATGGGCGACTGCCGCGACAACATCAAAAGCTTGGCGATGGTCTTTGGGGCTATCGAATCGGCTGCCAGCGGGCGGCGCATTCGCCTCGACGTCTAGTCAACGTTCGTCACGGGTCGGAGCACCATGCAAAACACGGTCACTTGCGACCCACACCGCACGACGTCATCCCCCGTGACTACGGCAGGACAACGCGGTGCTCCCTTCAATGGCTGCGTGGCGCGTCACGATACACCCTGTCACGTGCTGCTTCTGCAAGGCCAGTCCGCTGCAGAGCAGCTGTTTTCACACGAAAAAACACAAAAAAAAACGACCCAGTCCAGAGACTGGGTCGACATGGAGCCGGCAACGAGGGTTGAACTCGTGACCTGCTGTTTACAAAACAGCTGCTCTGCCACTGAGCTACGCCGGCGACGCAATAACTATAGCATGCCGTATAACAGACGTCAACCATGCTATTATTGAACCACAGACGAGAGGTACGAGGTTTTGCATGAGTGACCGCCCCATCCAACTCGACGCGAGTTTTGACAGCCGCGCACACTATACCATTCTGGTTTGGTTGCGCCCGCGCGATGCATCGGTCACCATGGGTGAACCGGTGGCTGTGGTGGTCGACGGCGAGCAACAGCGCGTCATTTCTGCACCGTGTAGCGGTCGGATCGTCAGCGTCTACGCCGATGCAGGGGCACATATCATGCCACGAGCCATCATTGGTATGATACGCCCGAGCATCGTGCTCCCTGACGTCATCGGTGGGAGCAGGTTGGGTATTGTTGCAGGCGTAATCATTGCGCTCACGGTAGGGATGGTTACGATTGCCAACACCGCTTCCGATGCGCCACTGATCCAACTGCCGACCTTTGCCACCAACGCGCTGGTCGACCAAACCCCAAGCGCCACCCCTGCAGATGGCCAAGGAGCCGAGGAGCGCAGCGCCTACCCACCAGCCGAAGAGGGAGCTCCTCTCGCGCCCGACCAAGACCCTGCGGCGCTGCCGACGACGGTACCCGATGCCGCCCTCGAACCGACCGTAGCCCCGTTTGCGACACCGGACAATGCACTCCCGATGCAACCGACGCCAGACCCGGATCCCAACGGAACGGGCTTTGATTTTGCTGCCGAACGCACCCAGATCATCAATGTGTCACGCCAAATCGCTGAAGAGGCGCTGCTGTATCGGACGTTCCTTGCCCCAGGCAGCACCGATGCAAACATCCGCCAATCATACGTCCTTCCCACATTGACAATGCTCGAAGCACTCCAGTCTGACGTCAACCTCGGGATCGACACGGCAGCAAATGTCGGCACGGCAACAGACCTCATGCAAGAACTCTATGGCTATAGCACGGGCATTGGTTTGTGTCTCGAGCCATACATACAAGCTGATCAAGCGTTATCGACTGGCGCCGCATTACCGGATTTTGCCGTTGCATTCGGCCAATGCCAGAACTTTCTCGATTCGCTCCCACAAGACAGTTAATCGTCTGAACGGAACACAACACAACGCCCGCCTCTGGCACGTGCCAGGGCGGGCGTTGTTGGTGGTCGCTCTTACTTCTGAAACAAGCGATCGATGCGCAGTACCTTGGGGTTGGCCAAGACGACCATGGGTGCGCGGACCGTTGCCGCAGGATCGGTCGATACACTGACGTCATCGATGACTACTTCACCAGCGATGGATGAATCAGTGACATAGTTGAACCCAATTTTGACACGCGTATTCACATACGGCGTCATATCGATCGACCACTGACCGGTGCGTTGTGTGCGACAGATATCGACACGCCCCACAACAACTTCGTTGACTTCGACATTAAGTACGTCGTAGTAGGCTCCACAGAACTCATTCGTACGCGGGGTCACCCGAAAGAGCAGTGATTTGGCCGACGCCGGAACAGTGACATACTGCGCGATGCGGCGTGTTGTCATATTCGTGCTGTCGACCAGATACGAACCAAGCTTTGCCACCCCGCCTAGGATCATCTGACCGGGCTGTGCACCGAGCTCGCGGCTGTTTTCGGCCCAGCTCCCTTCACCACGTGCACTGAAGTCGCCATTCGTGAGTGTGGTATTGGTACGCGCCGGCACGAAGTTCACCGTGTCGATGTACCACGAGCTCGTGTTGTACGCATTGTTATCAACGACAAATGCCAAGGTGACCGTTTGACCGGCGTAGCTACTGAGGTCGAACTCGAGCGTGTCGTACTCGGCAACAGTGGTCCAGCGGGCGCGATTACAGAGCGTCCATTCGCGGATGGTGGTCCCGTTGACGGTGAATCGGGCCTTGTCAGCACTGCTTGCACACGATGTTTCGAAAGAAGCCATCCCCTGGTGCACGCGCAAGGTCGTCGCGTCGGTGGGTACCGTGATGGTCTGGGCAATCGTCGATACTTCGCTGGGCATGTCACCGATCCAGGCAAGCGTTGTCCCAAACCAGCTGGGGAAACCGTAGCCGGGCCAGGTGCCGATGCTGACCGAACCCTCGCTGAGGCTCGAAGACTCGGTCCAACCGGTTGCACCCAATTCGAAATCAGGGTTTACGATATCTCCGGTGACCGGTGTTGCTGTCGGTGGTACCACAAAGGTTTCGGTCGGGGTAATAGTAGGTGTACGCGTTTTTGTTGCAGTACGTGTCGGCGATGGCGTTTTGGTAGGGGTCGCCGTGCGTGATGGGGTCAGCGTGATTGTGGGCACCAGGATCGCGCCGTCTGGAGCTTGCTGATTGTACAAACTACTGATCGCCGCTGCATCAATACGTCCTGCGGCGATGAATAGTTCATCAACGTCAATCATGCTGAAGGCGCGCCCCGTTGAGCCCACCAGCCACTGGCTCGGCAACAAACTCCCGCGGATGCGTTTTGCCACACCATTCGCTACACCATCGACATAGACATTGAGCCCATTTGTACTCCCTGGGGTCAGCAGACAGCCAATCTGATGCCACTTGTTGTCCGCGACCGGGGTCTTCCCCGTCACCGTAACGGACTCATATGGCGTCACAAATGAACAAACAGGGAACGAACCAACAATTGCCATGGTGTACACGTTGCGCGCGTTGGTGCTCTTCAGAATGGTCGCATTGCCTGCGCTGCGCACCCACACGCTCGCCAACACCGATGGGAAGCGACGCTGCACGATGGTCGATGATGTAATCAATTCTGTCGTGTTGCTCGTATCGATGTGACCAGCGGTACCTTTGACGCCATCGGTTACTTCTGAAATACAGGTACGCGCGGTGTAGCGACAGCGCAGCTTGACTCCCGCATTTGCGTGTCTGCTGCGGCTGATGCTGGCTATTGTGTCAAATGACTCATACAAGATGATGTCACTGCGCAAGACCTGCGTCGGGGTACGGGTGAGCGTGGCGACGGGGGTGTTGGATGGGGTCAATGTCTCACTCGGGGTCAACGTTTCACGTGGGGTCAATGTCTCGCTCGGAGTCAACGTTTCGCTCGGGGTCAACGTCTCGCTCGGCGTTTGCGACGGGGTGAGGGTTACGGTACTCGTCGGGGTCAGTGTCGAAGTCCGTGTGGCAGAGGGCACGACGGTATTGGTCGCCGTGGGTGGTGTCGTTGCAGTAGCTGTTCGCGACGGGGTGAGCGTCGTTGAGGGCGTCAGCACGACCGTGGGCGTCAACGTGCCGATCGTACGTTGCAGTGCCGTCGCAGCCAGACCAGCGTTCAAGATGCCTGTTCCGCACAACGAAGTGGTGCAGCTACTGACGGGGAACGCGGTCACATTTGCGCGCAAAATCGCTAAAATCTCTGCAACGGTGGCAGATGGTTTGATGCCATAGAGCAACGCCGCAACGCCAGCGACGTGCGGGGCTGCCATGCTCGTCCCTTGATAGTTGTCGTAACTTGCCGAGCCCGATGCGAGGGTTGTGGCGCCGCTCCAGAGCGTCGAGCGGATAGTGCCGCCCGACAATGGGTAACTGCCACTGTCGCCACCGTTGCCACCAGGAGCAGCGATGTCGATCATCGTGCC
>CAIZHO010000607.1 GCA_903932805.1 uncultured Roseiflexaceae bacterium
CAACGCATCGACGTCATGAGATCGTCTGCGGCACCGACGACGAATCGTTTTTCGTCGGTGTCTTCGATTCGCAACAAAAATTGACCGCCGTAGTGCCGGGCAAACAGCCAGTTAAAGAGTGCGGTGCGTACCCCACCGATGTGCAAGAACCCCGTCGGGCTTGGTGCAAAACGGACCCGTACCGGGCCTTTGATATCAATCATACTGCGCGAACCTCGTGCTATACATCACATTCCAGTATACCAATGTGCCGACATCGACCGCAACTCTACACGTTATTTGACAACTTCTACAATCAGTTCGACTTCCGTTGCAAACGCGTAGGGGATAACCATCCCGACTGCGCTCCGCGCGTGACGGCCTGCGTCGCCGAAGACTTCGAGCAACAGATCACTGCACCCGTGGATCACTGCTGGGGTGTTGTCGAAGCCCGGTGCGACGTTGACCATCCCGAGTACCTTGACAACCCGTACAACGTTGTCGAGCCCGACGAGCGAATGTACCGCCTGCAGGGCGTTGAGCGTGCTCAATCGCGCAGCCTGATACCCTTGGTCAACCGTCAGATCTGCGCCGATGTGGACTTTGATTTCGTGCTCCTGGAAGCGCGATACCGCGCCAGAACTGTACACCAGATTGCCGACCTGGACGGACCCCATGAATCGGCCCGTATTGAGCTCGGTCTGCTGAAGAACAACGCCCATGGCGGCTAGTTTATTGACATAACTCATTGTTTTAATCCTTCTACTGCTGCGCGCAACTGGGCGCGATACTGTGCCATGTCGATGACGTCCCGGCTGATTCGTGCGTCTTCGGAGGCGAATGCGAGTAAGTGAGACTCGAGTGATTCTTGGGCGGTGCTGCGTGGCGTCCCACCATCGCGTATCGCAGCAACGAAGTTTTTCATGATGCCGGTGTCACCGCCGCCGTGTCCCGCTCGGCCGTCGACTTCATAGACTTCCGGTGAGCCGCGGTGTGGGTGTATCTCGATGCGGCCGCCCTGGGCATTAAACACACCCGTCAGGGTGCCAAGCGTCCCGTCGTAGCGCATGGTCCGGTCTTCTTCAAAGCCCATCCCATGCATCGTGAGGCTGGCAGTGACACCATTGGCAAACTCCATCGTCACCACCTGATGGTCAACCACATCGTTGTCGCAGTGATACACACAACGGCCATACGGGCCGTTCTGGACGGCTGCGAGCCGCGCAGCGTAGCTCGTGTCGGTACTCAACACATTAAATGGCCACACACTCGGGAGCGGTTCACCCTTGGCGACGGTATCGCGCAGGTGGGGGAACGGTTCGAGGTCAAGATAGATCCGTTTGGCAGACCACGCACACGTTGATTCGACGGGGCAACCATCCAGACAGCGTGCAGGTGCGCCGGCAGGTGCGCGGCCACTTTGGTAGTTTGAAAGGCTGCCAAACGATCCGACGTGAGTGATGTTTTGGCCGAGGTTCCACACCATGATGTCGAGGTCGTGGCAGCATTTGGCGAGAATCATCGGTGTCGATTCTGCTTTGCTTCGCCAATTCCCACGCACAAAGCTATGTGCCATATGCCAGTGGGCGACGTTTTCGCGGTGAGCCACGGTGATGATGTCGCCGATTTTGCCGGCGCTGAGGAGTTCATGCAAGAGAAAAAAGAAATCGGTGTAGCGGAGTACATGCCCAATCACGAGCATGCGATTGGCCGCCTCGGCAGCCATCACGAGCCGCGTGCAGTCGATGGGTGTCGTGGCCATGGGTTTTTCGAGCAGCACATGATACCCCAGGGCCAAGGCAGCCAACGTCGGTTCGACGTGCATTGCGTCTTGGGTGCAAATGAGGGCGGCCTGGGCCAGTTGTCCGTGACCAAAGAGTTCGTCATAACTGCCAAAGCAACGGTCGGCGGGTATGTCATGCAGGTCGGCAATTTTCGCGCGTCGCACGGGATCTGGCTCGGCGACGGCGACGATGCGTGCTTCGTCAGGGTGATGTTGCGCATACGGAGCGTATGCATCTGCACCACGAGATCCAGCGCCAATCAGAACAAAACCTACAGGGGTCATGTACTCCTACTTTCCATCAGCCACATGTACACACATTCTAATCCCAAAACAGGCCACAAAAAAACCTACTTCAACTGCGGGAGTTTCGGGGTACCGTTGTACGGTTTGGTCCCGATTGGGATGTCTCTTGGCGGCAGAGATCCATGCGATTGGACACCTCGTCTGGAAGCGACCATGACCTATTTACTCGTCACTATGCGCAGCATCATCCCGTGTCGGTTCTATGATAGCTCGCATGAAATGAACAGCGCAGATCAGGATGATCTGCGCTGTGTGCGTGTGTGCGACCGTTGGCAACTACGGGGTGGGGGTAGCGGTTTTGGTGGGGGTGCGGGTAATGAGCACACCGTGTTCGGGAGCGCCGATGACAATGACGCGACCGTCACGCAGACTGATGACCGAATTGACATAGCCTGCACCGATGCTGAAGGCATTGGTGATACCTTTGGGGATCGAGACTTGGTTATTCTCGTTGCGACCCCAGCCAAAAACAGTGCCATCGTTCATCATCGCCATCGAGTAATGACAGCCTGCACTGATGGATTTGACGTCGACGAGGTTGTTCGGAACTTTTGCTTGTGCATACCGATTACCACCCCACCCGACAGCGGTACCGGTGGATTTGATGGCGAGCGAATGATCGCAGCCGGCACTAATCGCGGTCACAGTGCCGAGTGTTGCCGGGATGGTGATCTGACCGACGTCGTTCTTCCCAAAGCCAATGACCGTGTTGTCTCGTCGGATAATCAACGTATGGTCATTGCCACCGGCAACTGCTTTGATTCCTTCGAGGGCAACGGGTATGTTGCATTGGCCACTGAGATTGTTGCCCCAGCAGATCACCGTTCCATTGGTTTTTAGGGCAAGGGCATGTGCATTGCCCGCAGCAATGGCAGCGACGTCTTTGGTTGCGCGGGTGGGCACATTGATTTGGCCGCGGGTGTTTGCACCCCATCCATAGACACGCCCGCTCTTAAGCGCGAGGGCAAAGTTGGTACCGACGGCGATATCAGTAATACCACTGCCACAGCACGGAGCGATATTGGTCTGATACTCTTTGTTCATCCCCCAGGTTACCAATGTGCCGTTTTGGAGTAATCCAAGGACAAACGAACTCCCCACTGCTGCTTTTTTGACGAGCAGGGGGATCGGCGTCGGGGTGGCAGTACGGGTAGGTGTATGGGTCGAGGTCGCAGTGGCACTCGAGACAGTAAACGTATAGGTGACGTCTGGGGCGGCATCGTAGGTGGTGCCATCGAACAAGCCGCCGGGTTGACTTGCGGTGATGCGGCAGGTCCCGGCAGAGACAATGCGGACTTTGCCGGCGACGATGGTGCAGACACTCGGAGTAGCAGAGACATACGTCACAGGCAACGTCGAGACGACACTGGCACCGATGCTGAAGTCACGATCGTAGTAGTACTTCTGTGGGATTGCATCGGCGCGTATGACTTGCGGGACACCCTTGACGGCGAATGACGTGCTGATACTCGGCGCGGCAGCGTAGACGGTGCCGGCATTGGTGCCACCGGATTGGTGTGCGGTCAACGTACAGGTGCCGATGGCGATGACATGTACGGTTGTCCCCGATACAACACAGATCGAAGGAGTGCTCGATGCGTATGAGACGCTCAGACCTGAGGAAGCGGTAGCTGCCAGCGAAAAATCCGGATCGAGGTACGACTTGGCAGGAATGGTCGGGAAGGTAATCGTCTGTCGGGTTTTGATGGTGAACGAACGCGTCACAACGGGTGCAGCAAGATAGCGAATACCGCCAGAGGTACCCGCTGCCGCTGCTGCACTAATGCTACATGTACCGGGCGCCACAATCGTAACGGTCGCGCCACTGACGGTGCAGACGCTTGGTGTTGTCGACGAATAGGTCACAGGAAGCCCAGAAGAGCTGGTGGCAGACAACGCAAATGTTGCATCGCCATCGGTTTTGTCTGCGGGAGTGGCAAACGTAATAAATTGGCCTGCAGGGGTGGGGGTCGCAGTCGGGGTGAACGTCGGCGTAGGAGTGTTGGTTGGGGTAAATGTATTGGTGGCAGTAGGTGTATTCGTTGCGGTCGGAGCTAAATTGGTAATCGCGTGAACGACACCATCATCTTTGAACGAACCATCACATGTGGGATCACTGAGTTCCCAATTCGTGCTTGCGCCGTCATCGCCAGGAGCGCCGAGTTGGAACATGACGTACTCACCAGTATCGTTGGTGACCTCATACAGATACGAGACAGGGATGGTCAAGCCACCGGAATTGTTGCTGGGGAATATGCCGCCGTCGTAGTCGCCCGCAGGGACAGAGATGGTCCAACTGTTGCTCCCGCTGGTGTGTGTGACGGCAGCGGTCCCATAGACACCTGCACTGACCGTGCCCACAGTGAAGTCGCTGTCACTGGTCGCAGTCCCTTCGCGCTTGCGCAAGACAATCGTTGTCCCTGCGCTGACGCGGCCGTTGATGCGGATTTTGACAGCGCCGGACGCTCCTTCGAGGATGGTGGCATCGCGAGATGCGCCCATGTCCATCAACGGGGTGAGGCCTAATGATATTTTGTCGAGCAAGTTGCCGGAGCCCGGACTAGGAGACTGAATCCCATAAAACCCGATATTACGGATGCCGTCGTAGCCAGATGCGGGCAATGTGTGGGTACCAGAATATTTCCCCCAGCCCGTGTCGATGCTCGCAGTACTCGCGGTCGTTCCAGAGCCGTCGGTTTTGGCGACCCCGGTAACAATATTTGCGGTCACGCCGGTCGAACTGCTTGCCCGCAAAACTTCGCGGTCATATGTATCAGCAGCCACTGATCCGGTAGGGAGTCCCGACGGAATTCCCAGGCGGAAGGCGGCAATATCAGTGCGGCTGGTGCCCCCCACGTTGTGATAGAACTCAAAGTCGAAGGTATCTCCACTCCTGACGCAGAGTTTTTGATACAAAAACGACGCCACTGAAGCATTCAGCGATGCCACGTTGTTGCCATCGGGAGCATCTGCACGAGGGTTGAGTTCGATAACACGGTAGGAAGATGGACCAAATCGTGAGCTATTGCAAGACTCTTGTTCTGCGGGATGCGCGGTGAACCACCCTGCCATATACTCTTCGCGAATGTACGCCCACGTTCCTGTGTCCAGTGAACAGGTTGAATCCGTTACTTCAAACGACGTATTTGCCATCGTCCGTACGCCTGCAATGCTGGTATCGATGGTCGGGTTGGACGTCGTCGGGATCTCTCCTGGGGCACGAGGTTCGAGGGTTGGCGAAGGGGTTTTGGAAGGGGTAAACGTCATGGTGGGTGTCGATGTCATCGACGGCGTGTAGGTAGGGGTCGGGGTATTGGTTGGTGTCGCAGTTGGGTCGACATTGGTGATGGTGTAGACCACGCCGTCGTTCTTCTCTGAGGTGTCACACGTCGGATCGCCTTTCGCCCAGTCAGTGGTGCCTCCATCCACACCAGGATCTGAAATGACGAATTGGACATATTCTGTTCCTTCAGAGACTTGGTCGTAGGTATACGTAATCGGGATGGTAAGCCCGCCAGTATTGTTTGCCGGGGTTACACCGCCATCATAATCACCCGGTGGGATGTCGAATACCCAGACATTGGTGCCAGAGGTGTGTGTCGTCGTCACACTCCCGAACGTCCCTGCAGTGACCGATCCGATGCTGTAGTCCGTATCAGGAACGGCATCCCCAGCAGTGGTCGTTAGCGCTATTTTGGTACCTGCGACGATACGGCCATTGATACGTATACGCAATGACGTCGGGGTGGATTGCTCGCCCGCAGATGCATCGCGTGAAGCACCCAGGTCGACCAACGGACTCAAGCCCATCGTGATAGCGTCTAATAGATTTCCAGACGTTGCGCTCGCACCTGATATGGCGACGAAGCCGACATTGAAGATGCCTGCCCAACCTGTCGACGGGAGGGTGTGTACACCAGTGTATATACCCCACTTGGCAGTCGAAATGGAATCGGTCGTACTGGTTGTGCCGGTATACGCAGTTTGAGTGGTTGTCGTAACGATCCCGCCGCTTTGTGCACTCGATGCCTGAGCGATTTGCCTACTGTAGCTGTCACTTGGGCGTGAACCCGAAGGCAACCCGGATGGAATGCCAATACGAAATTCCGTGACATCGGTAC
>CAIZHO010000608.1 GCA_903932805.1 uncultured Roseiflexaceae bacterium
CAACTCGTCGTCCCAGGCGATGCCCCAGGTGCCGCCACCGGCCACGTGGACCAGGCCTTGGCGCGTGGGGACGTCGGTCCAATAACTCAGCCGTACCTCGTCGAACGACATCACCGTGCGCATCGCCACAAAAACCTGCGCCACGCGCGCATCGAATGGCTGAGTGGTACTCAAGGTCCTTGCGCAGGCGGCTATGACGCGCAAGTGTGGCTGGGTGAGCGGTGTGGTCGACGACATAGTGGGGGTGCTCGCGCATCTGATAATCGCACATCTATTTGGATATTTTAGGTTGTGCACTAGACAGTGTCAATGCAGAGGTATCAGTGATGAGATATCAGTGATCAGTGAGTAGGTATCAGTGAGTAGGTATCAGTGAGTAGGTATCAGTGAGTAGGTATCAGTTGATGCATAGTGCGGTTGTGAGCTCCACTGCGGCCAGGTGGAGATTCCATTGGGCGCCAATGCCATGACGGATAAGGCTGAACGTACTGCCGACATGGATGTGTAGGGGCGAGGCTTATCTGTTACGGGCGAGGCATGCCTCGCCCCTACACATGCATGCCCCAGCACCACTGCGCGCGGCGGCGCGGGGCGCGAACGCGGGCCACCTGCGGCTTTCGTCAAAAAAGATGCAGAAGTCGTGAATTCTGGTACAATGTTCCGCATTAAGGCATGTATTGTACGAAAGTGTGACACGCATGAAGCGTCTGATTTCTCTCCTCGTGATGAGTCTGGTGCTCGCCAGCTGTGGCGGTGCGGTTGCACCGGCCGTCGAAGCGACGGCGACCCAACCGCTGACCGACCCGATGCCCACCGAGGCTGCTCCGGCTGAGCCGACTGCTGCCGCTCCTGCCGAGCTCAAAATCGTCCGCTTGGGCTATGTGCCCGTGATGATTTATGCGCCGTTGTATGTCGGTATCGAGCGCGGCTACTTTGCTGCCGAGGGCATCCAGATCGAATCGACGCCGGTGCAGGGCGGCAGTGACCCGGTCGTCCAACTGGCTGCTGGCAACTTCGATGCTGCCTTTGGTGGTGCCGGTGCGGGGTTGTTCAACGCCGCCGCCCGCGGGGTAAAGTTCTCGATTGTGGCGCCAATGCACAACGAATCAGCGCCGATGACGAGCCCGCTGGTCATCAGCGCCAAGCGCGTCGACGAAATCAAGACGGTCGCTGATCTCAAAGGCAAAAAAGTCGCCATCAACGCCACCGGCGCGGCCACCGAGTACTGGGTCGATCAGGCGCTCACCAAGAACGGCTTGACGATGGCCGATATCGAGCTGGTCACCGTGGGCTTCAAGGATGTGCCGGCGGCGCTCGAGAACGGTTCGATCGATGCAGCGATTTTGGGTGAGCCGCTGGCCACCATCAACGTCCAAAAGGGCGTCGTGGCGGTCTTGGCCGACGACTTCATCGACGGCTTTTATGCGACCTACCTGTACATGGGTGAGTCGATGTTGGCCGACACTGCGACGTCTGAGGGCTTCATGCGGGCCTACCTCAAGGCCTGTGGCGATTTGCAGGGCGAGTACATGACGCCCGAGATTGCCGCAATCATCGAGACGTACACCAAGGTGCCGGCTGCCGTTATCGAGCAGGCGTCTGCAGCAAACTACAACGCCGAGGGCGTCATCCCGGTCGACAATCTGAGCACCCTGCAGGCATACTTCCGCACGCGTGGGTATTTGGAGTATGATACAGACCTAGACGTGAACACCCTCATCAACACCGATTTGGTTGCCCGGGCTACGAGCAAATAGTCGCCGAGTGTGGCAGTTGAGATACGCAACGCGGCGTCTTCGGACGTCGCGTTTTTCTCTGTGCAGAGGATAGATGCGCATGCAGTCGACCTCCCCCATCGTGTTTGAGCGTGTCGGTCTCACCTACCCCACTGGTGTGACCGCGTTGACCGACATTACGCTGTCGATTGCGCCGCGCAGTGCCGTTGCGTTGGTGGGCCCGAGTGGCTGCGGCAAAACGACCTTGATGCGCACCATCGCCGGGCTCGAACAAGTGAGCACCGGCACGTTGACCGTGGCGGCGGGGGCGACGCGGGCGATGGTGTTCCAGAGCGGCCTGCTGTTCCCCTGGATGTCGGTCGCCGACAACATCAGCTATGGGCTGATGGCCCGCGGCATGCCGGCGTTGCAGTGCCGCGACCGGGCACGCCAGTGGGCCGAGCGCATGGGCCTGCAGCGCTTTGTCGATGCCTACCCGCATCAGCTGTCGGGGGGCATGCAACAACGGGTGGGGATTGCCCGGGCCTTGGCCATCGAGCCAGATATTGTGTTGTTTGACGAGCCCTTCGCCGCGCTCGACGCGCAGACGCGCCTGTTGATGCAAGAGCTGGTCTGTGATCTGCAACGCCAAGGGGTCTGCGGCACGATGGTGTTTGTGACCCACGCCATCGACGAGGCGCTGATTGTGGCCGACCGCATCATCGTGATGTCGGCCCGCCCCGGGCGGATTATTGCCGATGTGACGCCGCAACTGCCGGACGTACCTATCGCCCAAAAGCGCGCGTTACCGGCCTTTACGCAGGCGTTTGCCGACATCTGGGCGCAGATCCGCAGCGAAGTCGAGCTCCAGATGCACGAAGAGGTGCGCTGATGGCACAGAATCGCTGGTTATCGTGGTTGTCGCCGCTGTTGTTGCTGGTACTGTGGGAAGGCGCGGTGCAGGCGGGCATCCTCAACCGCATCTTTGTGCCGCCGCCGAGCGAGGTCGTGGTGGCCTTGGTCGACGGGCTGGTCGATGGGTCGCTCGTCGCCGATGTGGTGGTGAGCAGCGAACGGATCGCCTTGGGGTTCCTCATCGGGGCGATCCCGGCGACGCTGCTGGGCATCTGGAGCGGCCTCAACCGGACCGTCTATTATCTGGTGCGGCCGTTGGCGACGATGCTCTACCCCGTGCCCAAAATA
Organism: uncultured Roseiflexaceae bacterium; assembly: GCA_903932805.1. Lineage (GTDB taxonomy): Bacteria > Chloroflexota > Chloroflexia > Chloroflexales > Roseiflexaceae > UBA965. The sequence goes on from CAIZHO010000608.1 coordinate 2,919, forward strand.
GCCTTGTTGCCGCTGGTGATTGTGGTACTGGGGATCGGTGAGGTGAGCAAAATAGCCACCGTGGCGATGAGTGTCTTTTTGATGGTGGTCATCCACACCATTGGCGGGGTGATGCAGGTCGACCGACGCTACTTCGAAGTGGGGCGGTTGTATGGCGCCAATCAGCGCACATTGTTCCGCACCGTGGCACTCCCCGCCAGCCTGCCGGCGATTATCGAGGGGTGGAAGCTGGCGATGGGCTTTGCGTTGACCCTCATCGTCGGTGTCGAATTTGTGGGTGCGAGCAACGGCATCGGCTACCGCATCTGGCAGTCGTACGAGTTGTATGCCATTGCCGATATGATGGCGGCGGTCTGTTTGATAGCCGCGCTGGGGTGGGTCTTGACCATCGGGCTCGACGAAGTGGAGCGGTTGCTGGTGCCATGGCGCCACACCATCAAGGAGTCACGTATGCCATTGGTGCAGAAGTGGTGGGGGGCGGTACGCCCCTGGAGCTATACCGCTGCCATCGTGCCGGTGTTGTTGGGTGCTGCAGTGGCGGCGCACGAGGTGACCCTCAATTGGCTCTGGTTGGCCTTGGCCTTGGTCGGGTCGATTGCCATCCAAGGCGGCACAAACCTGATGAACGACTATTACGACTACAAAAAAGGCACCGACACCCCTGCGGTCAAAGGTACCGGCGGTGCGTTGCTGCGGGGCGACATGACGCCCGAGCAGATTTTTTGGGCGGGCATCATCGCCTTTGCGGTGGGTTCGGCCATCGGGCTGTACTTCGTCTACGCCACCGGCCCGTTCATCTTGTGGCTGGGGTTGTGTAGTGTTGCGGTGGGCTACTTCTACACGGCCGGACCGTTTGCATTGGCCTATGTCGGGCTCGGCGAGCTGGCCGTGTTTATCTTTATGGGGCCGGTGATGGTGCTCGGGTCGTATTATCTGCAACAACCGGTTATCGCCTGGCCAGCCATCTGGGCAGCACTACCGGTGTCGTTTGTGGTGGCGGCGATTTTGCATGCCAACAATCTGCGAGACATCGACACCGACATCATTAATCACAAACGCACCTTGGCCACCATGCTGGGTCGGAGTGGTGCCCGCGTGGAGTTCTATGTGTTGGTCGGCGGCGCATTTGTGAGTGTGCTGGTATTGATTGCACTGGGATTGGCACCGTGGCCGACGCTGATCAGCTTTGTGATGGCGCCGTTGGCGTGGCGTCTGATGCGCACCGCGGCGACCGAAGAGGCCGCCGAGAAGTTGCACCCCGTGTTGCGGGGCTCTGCAGTCCTACACATGCGCTTTGGGATGCTGTATGTCATCGGTTGGGTAATCGCTTTGTGGGTCTGATGACGCGTGACGTACACTGCGGCGCGGCCCGCATC
>CAIZHO010000609.1 GCA_903932805.1 uncultured Roseiflexaceae bacterium
GTCTTTAATAACCGAAACGCCGCGAGCTGGGGCCGCGTCGCCGCGATCAATATGAGCCTCGGCGGTGGGCAATTTTTCCGCGCATGTGATGCGCAAAATGCGACGTATGCAACATGGATTTCCCAATTACGGTCGGTCGAGATTGCGTCGGTCATTGCGTCCGGGAACGCGAGTTTTACGAACGCTGTAGCCTCACCGGCGTGTATTCAATCCGCAGTGACGGTCGGTGCAACCATGACGCGCCGTGCCAACAGTGTCATCCCTGGATCGTCATTCGATCTGACCCAGCAAGACCGTATAGCTAACTATTCAAACACGCCGGCCAGTGTAGTGAATGTCGTCGATGCGAATGGCGACCGTTTGCTCGACGTGCTTGCTCCTGGCAGTAACATTTATTCATCAATTGCCACGGGCAATGGCTATGCAGTCTTTTCGGGGACGTCCATGGCGACCCCACACGTGGCAGGCGCATTTGCCATCCTCAAGGGAATCCAGCCCAACGCGACCGTGCGTCAGATCATGCAGACCTTGCAGACGACCGGAGTCCCAGTCACTCACAGTAATGGCTTGGTTGCCGCGCGCATCGACCTTGCAGCTGCGGTCAGCGCACTCAAAAATGCCAACGTCTCGACGCAACTCTCTCGCTACAGCATCGATTTTGGCCGTATCACCAAAAACGATATGGTCATGCAGAGTGTCGGCATTCAGACGCGTAGACTCGCACACCAAACACTCGCGATAACCATAGTCGGCTCAGGATTTGCGATAAATCGAACGACCTGCAGAAATTATCTGGATGACCAAATCTCTAGTTGCAGTGTCGTCGTGTCGTTCCGCCCGACCGCTACGAGACAATTACAGATCTCGGCCGGCAAATTGACGTTCACTGTCGACGGCGTGCCGATGACCGTCGGGCTTGTTGGGCGTAATTCGTTGACGACTCCCGATGTCGGAGTGAAAGCGACACACGCGGCGCAATCGCGGAGTCCGACCCGAACAGCGACCACGCGACCAACGCATGGTGCTTTGGCGGCGACCATTCTTGCTGCTGCGACGAGGACCTTTGGCGCCGTCAATCGCGTCGCGACCGAGGTTGCCATCGCACGCACACAAGTGATCCTCGACGATCGTCGTTCTGCTACTGCCGAGCGCACACAGGGGTTGCCGACGCGCACCGCTACGGCAACGATGACACGGACGCCGACAGCTACGCCATTAGCCATTGTTCAGACTGTCTCGGCAGCACAGACTGCCACGGCTGTCGCACAGACAACCCGCATTGTGTCGTTGTCTCAAACCGCTGTCGCAGCCACGCATGATCAACAAACTGCCACCGCCGAGCGTGCCTCTGGGTCACCGACGCGCACCGCCGTGCCTTCGAAGACACGGAGCGCAACGGTCGGTGTACAAACGGCGACGCCCACACCCACCGCAGAGTCGGTCCGTGTGTCACGCAGCACGACTACCACTACTGACATCGTCGGGATCAATGCCCTCCCCGCTGACGCCGGCTACGTCGTGCTCGAGCGCGGATCTGTAGCTACGGCGGCGGCGCTCACTGTCGTCGATCGAAACCTCGGCGTGCTGACGCGGAGAATTCTCCCCGGCGAATCCGCACACGCTCTCGCCACGCTTCCCAATAGCCCGGGGTCCTATGTAGTTGCGGGGCGGGTATATGACGCTGCTCTGTACATACAGCGCTATGATGTGACGTCGCTGACGCCGGTGTTGGCAGCGTCGCATCTCGTCGCCGGTGATGGCAGCATCACCGCTGCCCATGCAGTGGGTGATGTGCTCTATGTGGGGATGCGTATTCGGACCACAGTGGCCAGTCCTGAGCGTTACGAGGTGCGGGCCTATGATGTGCGGAGTCCAACCGACATCGTCGCGCTCCCCGGCGTGAGCGCGAGCCTACCAGGACCTATTAGCCGCATTGTCGGCGTGCCGCACAGTGATTTGATCGTTGTGGTGGGCAGTACCGCAGCAACGACAACGGGGTATGTCAGCACGTATAAGCCCAAACCAACATCGTTGCCGCTGTGCAGCAGGAGCATGGTGGCGAGCGCAGTGATAAGCGTGGTGGTCCAGAGTCGGCTCGATGGTGTGGCGCCGAATGCACTTGTCCTGTACAGTGATCGGCTGGGCATCACGGGCCTGCCGCTCAACCCGACAACCGGCGTGCTGGCGGTCGCACCAGCGTTCACACGCCCCGGTGCAACCGACGAGCTCACGCTTGACGGCAGTCAACGCCAACTCGTAACTGCGCGCTATGACGCAAGTGCCGTGCCCGCCGACAAAACCAACGTGCAGTTGTTTAACATTGCGCCTGCTTCATTGCACCTCCGCGCGGCTGCGAACGCAGTACCGGGGAGTGGTCCCGCCCAGGCTATTGATGCGACCGCGGGGCAATTGGTTGTGGCTTCAGGGCGCAAACTGAGTGTTATTGCAGCATCGGTCAACCTCGCACCTACCCTCACACCATCGCCCACGTTGACTGCAAGTGTCACACCGACCGTTACGGCAACGGTAACCGCAAGCCACACCCGTACGCGGTCAGCGACGCCGACTCTGACGGCGACTGCTGTGGCCGAGACGCAGAATCGACTCAGCGCTGGCACCGCGCATACCTGTTTGCTGACGCGTGGGTGGGACGTGACGTGCTGGGGTGACAGCGCCTATGGCCAGACAGGTGCAGGGGTCTTGGCAGCACAGGCGACACCTCGTCTGGTCACGATCGGTGCCAGCGCACCGGTACGCCAGTTGGCTGGTGCCTGGAATCACCACTGTGTGCGTACGAGCGACGGTACGTTCACCTGTTGGGGTGATAACGGCTACGGCGAATTAGGTGATTTGACTCCTGGGACCGCGCCAAACACCCCAGTCAGTGCGACGGTGCTGGCGCAGGTACGGCATATCGGCGTGGGCTGGCACCACGCCTGCGCGATTACCCTCGACCGCACCGTCCTGTGTTGGGGTTCGAATAGCCAGCGGCAGCTGGGTAATTCGGTCACGACAGATGCGACCAGTGCGCAGGTGGTGTTCGATGTCAGCGGCGTTACCCAACTTGCCCTCGGTGCAACGCATTCGTGTGCATTGTTGGCGACCGGCAAGGTCATGTGCTGGGGCGGCAACAGCTACGGCCAGCTCGGTCAGGGTAATACCGCCACCTACACCAAAGCCGTGTTGGTCCCGGTGACCGGCGTGACCAGTATCAGCACCTTCAACAATCACACCTGTGCCGTGACCACCGCCAAGACCGTCTCGTGCTGGGGAGCAAACACGTATGGCCAATCCGGTGGGGCAGTGCTGACCAGCAGTGTGACGTCGCCTAGTGTCGTGAAGCGGAGCAGTGGCGCGAGCTCCGTTGCACTTGCCAATGTTGCAGGCGTCGAAGCAGGCTATGGGCATAGTTGTGCGTATGACACGACTGGAGCAGTGTATTGCTGGGGCGACAACTTTTATGGGCAGCTTGCCAAAGACACCGCGACCGTATTCACCAGCGCCCTCGCACTCCCCATCAGCGGGGTAACTGCTACTGGCGAGACGGTTGTCGACGTGGCAACGGGTGAAAAACATAGCTGTGCATTGCTCTCGACCGGTGCCATCAAATGTTGGGGCAATAATCAATACGGCCAGCTCGGCACGGGTGCTGTCGGATCAGCGGTGGTCACCACGCCAGTGGCGGTTGTGGGTTTGCCGTGAGGGGGGGAGATGGTACATAGCCGTGAAACAGAGTAATCAATCGCTGTCATCGAAATCGA
>CAIZHO010000610.1 GCA_903932805.1 uncultured Roseiflexaceae bacterium
CCGCGGCCCAACGACCGTGTGCCAGGTGACCGTTGGCAAAGCGGCAGCCAACCCTTCTTTCGCGGCTTCATCGGGTACAAACGTCAAACACGTCACACGGTTGCTTTTGGCAATCCCACGCAGGAGCTGATAGATGCGCATCGTCCCCCCACCATAGGCAGGCCAGGGAGCGTACGGGGTCAGGACCAATATATTCATCCCGCTATCTTTTCTATCAATGCTGGGCCCAAAATCAGACACCCCACCACGACGGCACCCGCTGCACAGACGACCACCGCAGCAGCGGCGATGTCTTTGACCTCTCCGGCTAACGGATGGTACTCGGGTTGCACCAAATCGACCAGGCGTTCGATGGCACTGTTGACTAGCTCAGCACACACCACGAGGCAGACAATCCCGATAAGCAGCGCCCATTGCAGCGGCGAAATTGCCAGCCACCATGCAGTCAACGCCACGCCAACCGTCGCAGTCGTGTGTATGCGCAGGTTGCGTTCGGTGCGTGCTGCAGCACGCAATCCAGCCCAGGCATGACGCACCGACCGCCAAAACGATGGGGTTGCCCAGCGCTTCCGGACGTCGTCGTGGCTATTCACGGGGGAGCTCCAAAATGGTCATGATGGTATCTTGCAGTGCACGCATTTCGGTGTCAGCCGCGGCACCGCGTTCGTGATCGTATCCCAACAAATGCAATACCCCATGAACCGTCAAAAACGCCAGTTCACGGGCCTCTGAGTGGCCGTATTCGGCTGCCTGGGCCACCACATGCGGCCACGAGATCGCGACATCACCCAAGTACCGTGGCATATCGGGCGGCAAGACAAACGGGCTGTCGGCTCCGTCATCGGCAAACGAAAGCACATCCGTCGGAGCATCTTTGGCACGAAAGTCACGGTTGAGCTGCTGGATTTCCTCTGCAGTCGTCACATAGATGCTTACTTCGACAGTCAGCGCGTATGCCTGTTGGGTCAACGTTGTGCGGACCGCACGTGCAATCAAATCGGTATCAACCGCGGCGGGTTGCAATGCATCTGCAACCTGTACATCCACGCTGTAGTGCATTAGACATGTCCTTGTGGCACCACGACCGGATCAGCGGTGCGCTTTTCTTTGGGCGAATAGTCAATCCGCGGATGATAGATTCCCTTCAGCGTTTTGACAAACGCCTCGTGGACATGCTTCAGTTCTGCAAGGGTAATCGGCGTATCGGCCAATTGACCGCTGGCCAATTTGTCTTCGATAATCGACGCAATTACCGCATCGAACTGATAGCCCGTGCCGTCACTCGCCGAGACGAGTGCACCGCTCTGGATCTTGGAGCGTACCGTCGCTTCGACACTATCTGCCAGCATCAACAACGCATGCTCACGTGTATAGGGGATCGGTCCGGGGTAGGTGTACTCTGCCTCGTCGTAGGCGATGCCGGCAGCGACCGCTTTGTTCACAAACGCACGCACCTGCGAGGTACCGTGATGCGTGCGGATAAATGCGGTAATGACCTCGGGGAGTCCGGCTGCATTCGCCATCACAATGCCATCCCGCACATGATCGATGATGATCCGTGCACTCTCGTTGGGGGGCAGTGTATCGTGCAGATTGACGCCATCATTTTGGTTATCCACGAAAAAATACGGGCGCTTGAGTTTGCCGATATCGTGGAAGTACGACGCAACCCGCAACAATAAGCCATCAGCACCAATTGCCTCAGCCGCACTCTCTGCCAGATTACCGACTGCAATGCTATGCGCGTAGGTACCCGGAGCCTCGCGCATCAAGCGCCGAACCAACGGCTCGGCTGGGTGTGCCAGTTCAAGCAACATCAACGGCGTGAGAATCCCAGCCATCCGGCCAACCACATTGTAGAGGCCCAGCGCCAGCAGCGCCGATAACATTGATCCACCCGCGCTGTACAACAACAATGGCGCCAAGTCGTTCCACTCAATGGTAACGGCAGTCAACAAGGTCACGCCGATCAGTACGACTGCACTCGCCGCAGCAGCACCCAACCCCGCGACCACAAACACCCGTGACCGCGTGACATTGCGGATCAGCATGCCTGCAACCAGTGCACCCACCAACGGTGGCAGGCTGTAGACTACTGATCCGTTGGCAATCACCAGGACCATGAGTGCGACATTCATCGTGATGAGATTCGCAGTGCGGATGCCAAATAACGCACTGAATAGCATCATCATCATCACAATCGGCGTCGCCAAAATGTACCCTGCGTTCAACCAGGCCAGCACACGCGTGCACACAATCACCGCGATAACCAAAACGGTCACCGCGAAGAGTTCACGAGGCTTCCGTCCGGTCCGTTTTTCGTTGCGCCACAAGGTATACGACAACAGCAGAGCGAGACCGATGGCAAGCAGAATTTGCCCTGCCACTTGGTTCCAGTTCGTCGTACTTTCGAGCAGGCCAGACATTTGGAGCTTTTCGTATTGCATTGCATCCAAAATATCGCCTTTGCTCACAATCGTCTGCCCCATCTGCAAACTACTCATTTGCAACGGGGTATCGGCACGGGCTTTTTGGCGGGCTGCGGTGGTCGCTACCTGATCGATGGAAACGTTGATTTTGAGGAACGGTGTGACAAATCGCGCAATCAACGCCTGCATCGCGTCGTCAGTGGACGTCAGTGCGCCAACCTGTGCATCAATGGCACGGGGGACAATTTCGCGCGTGAGTCGCTCAGCAGTCTGCGCATCGATCCGGCGCGAGGCTGCACGCACGGCATCGTCGTACACGGCCAAGATTACCAGCGACAACGCATCCCACTCACGGTCTTTCAGCTTCATGATTTGGCTGGCCGTGTCGGTCGGCACGAGCGCAACATCCAGCCCATCGTCTAGGGCATCGATCTGTTGTGAACGAACAGCGTAGTCCCGTCCGTTCCCCCGAATGGTAGTGATTTCCGCGAGGATGGCTGCCAATTCGGTACGTGCATCGTCCAAGAGGGGTTCGTTGACAACCACAACCTCGAGCGTCGGCGAGCTGGCTGCGGCATCACGCATCTGGTCGGTCAGGAGTGTGCTGGTGTAGGTAATGGTACGCGGCGCATAGATGGTCATGCTGCTCGGCTCGCCGATCACGATACCCTGCACATTCCCCGGTTGGAACGCTAACACCACCCAGTAACAAAGCATCACGCTCACACTCACCAGCCAAAACCAGTGTGGTGCGAGCCGGTCAATGATGCGACGAATACGGGTGGTGTAGCTACTCATGCGCCTAACGTTTCACGTACGAGTTGATTCAGTACCCGACCTTCGGCGAGTCCTTTGTAGCGCTGCATGACGACAGGCATTGCTTTGTTCATATCGGCTACACTTGTCGCGCCGATTTCAGCCAACAATGCCACGATCTGCGGGCGGAGTTCGTCGGCGCTCATCATCTTGGGCAAATACTGCTCCAGGATGGCTGCCTCGGCCTCTTCAGTGGCGACCAAATCCATGCGATTCCCTTTGCGGAACATCTCTGCAGCTTCGCGGCGGCGTTTGACTTCTTTGGCGACGATGTCCTGAACCTGTACGTCGCTGAGCACGACCGCTTGCGCCGCAGCCTCGGCTGCTGCCATGTTGGCTTCGCCACCGGCTGCGTCATAGGCCTGTTTAACCTGGTTCGACAGCGACGATTTGATGGCACTCATGGCCATCCGCAACACATTGACACGCACGCTGTCACGTGCCTTCATTGCTTCTTTCATATCGATTTGGAATTGATCATACAAATTAGCCATTGCCTACTCCTATACCGTCACGTGACGCGGTCGGACACGTTGTTGTTCTGCCATAATAATAGCCCGGATTTGCTGTACTGCGTCGTCAAGGCGTTCTTCGTGATTGAACACCACATAATCGAACGCAGTCACTTGCGCCATCTCACGCTCTGCATGGAGGATACGCCGGGCAAACTGCTCCGGTGATTCGGTCCCCCGACCAGCCAACCGTGCCTTGAGTTCGTCCATGCTCCCCGGTGCCAGAAAAACCTGCACTGCCCCCGGGATGAGTCCTTTGAGGGTGGCCGCTCCCTGCACATCGATCCGCATAATCACATTGCGCTGCGAATCCAACCCCGCCCGGATGCTCTGTTTGGGGATGCCCTTGTAATGTCCGTATACTTCGGCCCATTCAACCAGTTCTTGCTGTTCAATGAGCGATTCGAAGCCAGCTTTGTCATAAAAAAAGTAGTCCACGCCGTGTTGCTCGTTGGGCCGTGGCGGGCGACTTGTCGCCGTCACCACGAAGTGGAACGGCTCATCGAGCTCGCGTAGGCGCAGGAGTAACGCATCTTTGCCTACGCCTGATGGCCCCGAGATAACCACCATCAACGGGTATGCCTGACCACCCTGCAACAGCGGATTGAGGTCGTTTTCGATCATCATCTCCCAGCCCTCTCCGTCTGCGTTCCCCGTTGCGCGCCATGCGGGGTATACTAGCGCTATGACCATAGACACACTCGCCGTCACCGCAGTATGTGGCGAACTACGCGCCTATATCGGCGCCAAAATCCAAGACACCGTGGTCGCGTCACCGCAGAGCATTGCGCTCGAACTCTATCATGAGCGCCGGCGCGTCTGGCTGCTCCTCTCGGCGCATCCAAAATTAGCCCGCATCGCCATCCACCCCAAAAAAATCCCCCGTGGCGTTGAGCTTGCCACGCCGTTCTTGTTGTTGATGCGCAAATACCTCGAAGGTGGGCGTATCAGCGCGGTCGAACAACCCGCGCTCGAACGCATCATAATCATTAGTATAGTCAAACCGACCGAACCACGCAACACCGACGAAGACGCCCCACCGCCCGATCCGAGCATCCCCGTGAGCTACACCACGGTACGTGTGATCATCGAACTGATGGACCAGCGCAGCAACATATTCATGGTCGATGCAAACGACGTCGTGATGGAGTGTGTCAAACACGTCAGCGCCCAGATGAGCCGCCGCGTCGCCCTACCCCAGCACCCATACGTCATCCCGCCCATCCCTGCCAAAGCCGACCCACGTGAAGGCGATCCTACACCGCTGTTGGCGGCTGTGACCAGCGAGCACGATCTCGCCAAGGCAATTGTCGCCACGTACCGAGGTGTGTCGCCGCAACTCGCCCGTGAGGCGGCATATCGCGCAGACAACGATCCCATCGCAGCGGTGCGCGAACTCCACACACTGTTAACTGCACCGCCTGCTCCGTGTATCATCCGCGACGAGCATGACCTACCCATTGCATTTGCAGCGTACCCGTTGACACACCGTCCCGGGGCAGTCCCGTGTGCGTCCATCAACGACGCCATAATGGCCTATGCGTTCGTCCACGAATCACTCGGCGACTATCAACGCCGCCGCGATATTTTGCGCATCCGCATCAGCGACCATCGCGATCGCATCGCTCGGGTCCACGCCAACATGACCCAAGAGATGACCCGTGCCGAACGCATGGAGTTGTTGCGCTGGGAAGGGCAGATGATCTATGCCTACATGCACACCATCACCCCGCAAATGACCGAGTTGGTCATCGATGGTCAGGTCATCACCCTCGAACCGCGTGTCCCGCCTTCGCAACAGGCGCAGGATCGGTTCAAGACCTACGACAAGGCCAAAGCCGCCCTCGCAGGCCTCCCTGAGCGCATCCAAAAGACCGCCGAAGAACTCCAAGGCATCGACGAGACCCTGGCTTTTCTCGCCATGGCTGACTCGTTCGACGCGATCGAATCCGTCGCCCGCGATGCACTCAGCCTCGGTTGGCTCAAATCCAGCGATATCCCACGCCAAGCACGCGTCAAACCGCAACCACCGTTACGCTTCGCCATCGACGCCGGTACGAGCATTTATGTTGGTCGCAATGCCTTCCAAAACCAACACGTCACCTTTACTATCGGCGAATCACACGACACTTGGCTGCATGCACGTGGCATCCCGGGCGGCCACGTGATCATCAAATCCGGCGGTCGCCCTGTCGATCCTGTCGTGCTCCGCCGCGCCGCCGCATTGGCCGCCTACTACAGCAGTGCCCGTGACGAGGCCGCCGTCGACATCGATGTCTGTCGCCGCACCGGGGTGCGCCGCATCAAAGGCGGTCCCCCAGGGTTAGTGAGTTACCATGCCGAATCGACCATCCGTATCGCTCCCGACCAGACAGGATCCGCTACCATATGACCACAGCAACACTCAATGCACGTTCCCGCGCCACCACCGCTGGTGAACTCGCTCGCGTCCGCGCTGCGGGGAGTCTCCCGCTCACCATCACGGACGTTTCACGCAAGTCGCTTGTACAGTTACCTGCGGTGGTCGATCATCACGCCTTTGTGACGAGCTGGGCAGACCGCACTGCCGCACAGTCGTTTGCCATACACGGTCTCACATCTGATCCGTTGACCTGTACGATTGCTGCCTTTCGGTATTGCCCGGTCAGCCACGAGGTCATCCATGTCATCGCGACCGCGTATGCACCTGCACAACGACACATCATCCCCCTCATAGAAACCGACGCACAACCGCTCGGGATCGCTCTGACGATTATTTGTCGCGGCGCAGTCCCGCAGACGCTTACGGTCAATCAATCGGGAGCAACTGCCACCGTTGCAGACTGCTCTCTGCCTCCGGGCTGTTATCACGCGGCGTTCGAGCACGATGTGCTTACGGCACACTCACCGTTGCCGACGTTTTTCCGTCGCCCAGGTCGGTAGTATATTTCTCCAGCAGCATGCGAAAACGTTGTCCGCGCGTGTCCGCTCCCCGTCAAACGTACATTCCCTGTCACAACAGCCCTCCTGCTCCATCGTCGGACATTCGAGCAGGGTGGCCCAGAGGCAACAGAATCTGACAGATCTACATCTCTGTGGTATACTTTTCTCTTGTGCCGGGGTTGTCCCGTAGCAGCACATGCGAAGGTACTGACACAAGGAGTCAACATGTCTATCGAAATCAAGCTCCAGAAGCGCGCCGTTATCGGCAAAAAGGTCAACAATTTGCGCAAGGCCGGGATTCTGCCTGCCACCGTCTACGGCAAGCACTTGGCCCCAATCAATGTCCAGACCGAATTGCGCTCCTTCATGCCATTGATGAAGGCCGCCGGGCGCACCAACCTGGTCACGTTGCACATCGACGGCGAAGCCCCGATTGCCGCGTTCGTCCACACCTACCAGCGCCACCCTGTTTCACGCACCATCATCCACGTCGATTTCCATGCCGTTGACCTCAACGAAACGGTCGAAGTCGATGTACCCGTGCACATGAGCGGAGCATCCATCATGGTAACCCGTGGCGATGCATTGCTCAACAATGTCACATCGCTGCGTGTCAAGGCACTGCCAACCAACCTGCCATCGTCATTGACGGTCGATATCAGTGTCCTCGATTCGCTCGAAAAAGCCATCCACGTGAGCGACATCGTCCTTCCTGCCGGCGCGACCATTATCGGCCACGGCGGCGACTTGGTCGTCGGCTTGGTACCGACCGGCCGTGCAGAAGTCGCGTCCGCCGAGAACCCAGCCCAGCCCGAAGTCATCACTGCACGACAGCCCAAAGCATAGTCTTGCCCCAATCACACCGGCGGGTGGCACATGCCACCC
>CAIZHO010000611.1 GCA_903932805.1 uncultured Roseiflexaceae bacterium
CCCGCCCAATCGACCCCACGCACTGGGTATACATACCCTGTTGCGTGGGGTTTTGCGTGTGTCAGCAGGAGTGCAGTGCGTCTGTGGAGCGGGCGGTGTATGGCAGCATCTCGACCGCGGAGCGGGCGGCTTTCGCTGGATACCAAACTGTTCTTCAGCGCGTCCGCAGGGTGGTCTGGGTGGCCGACAAACTTGCGAGTGCAATGCCCACCGCACGATCGGCTGTTTGCTGGAGTTGGTCTATGTGGACCCAATAGGTGCTCGTTGCCGTGCGTGCAGGGGCGAGTACGCGATAGCGCCGGATCTGGGCGGGTTGATCGACGGCAAACCGCACGGGCGTGGTGATGTCGACCCCATCGAGGCTGACATGCATAGGGCTCGGGACCGAAAAGCGCAGGTCAATGATGAGATCAGCGATTGATTCGGGGCGCTGGTAGAGCCAAAAGGTCCCGTCTTGCTCGCTCCATTGCCAGGCATGGCCGTCGGCAGCCGACTCGATGGGGAACCAACCGGTGTCGAGCACCGGCCATACCCCTGCGGCACGGGTGTCGCGTTGCTGATAGAGCGCCAACGTGTCGTCTGCGACGACTGGTGTCAAGCGGTCGAGGACCGCCGGGTTGGTGTCCACCCCAAATCGACGATCAATCACCAGGTAGGGAATATCCAGCCGTTGCATCATGAGGGCGAGGGCATCGGCAGGGTCGCGATTGAGGACGGTCAAGGTCGTAATCGGTTGCGTGTATTGGACGACGCCGTCGGATTTGGAAAGGAGGCCGGTATTGACCAGCTCGGGATTGAGCCGGGGCAAATACCCCGACACGACCGGGCGTTGGTAGGCCCACTGGCCGTACATGGTGTTGCCGTCATCGAGATCAAAGGGAAGGGTCAGCACTGCACCCGGAACCCCCGCCCGAATGGCGTCGTACACCACGCTCTGTGTCGGTGCAAACGGCTGCAGTGGCAGGGGCCAGAGCTCAAACGCGAGCAGCACGGGCAATACCAGTGCCCAACGGCGCGGCTGCGGCAATCGTTGCGCCAGGACTTTGATGCCCGCAGCAGCGAGTACGACCAGATGCGCCAACCCTAAAAAAAGAAAGTGATTGGGGCGTTGGCCCAGTTTGACCAAGGGGATTTGGTTGAGGATATCGTAGGGCAGCGGTAGCCCGGTATCACGCGTCAACCAGGTGACCCGCGGCCCCATGGCAAACACCAACACGACGACCGTCAACCACCACCACCAGCGTGGGACCGCATCACGGGCCCAAACCAGTGCAATCAGGCTCAATACCACGACACCGAACCCAATCGAAACGGGCCAATGCGTCGGCGAGTAGCCACGATACCACGCCACCACTGCCTCGCCCCACCACGGATGCACCAGGCTGGGTGTCAAGAAGGTCAGCAACGAGGCCGAAAAATCGACTTGACGCTCGAGATAATCGGCGAGCGCAACGCCACCACTCGTCGCAGAAGGCGGTTGCTTGCCCGGGAACAACATCGTCACGGCAAACGGGATAATCGGCACCGCAACAGCTACCCCAATACCACACAGGCGCAGCCACAACGTGCGTAATTGCGCCGGTGCAGTGCGGAGCTGGAGCGAACGTGCCAGTGCCCAGACGGCAACATAGGTCAACGAAAAAAGCCCGTAATAGAGACTCGAAAAGAACGAACCCAACACCGCAACGACGGTCAACGCGACCCAGCGCCAGTGTGGCGATTGGCTGAGACGCCAGAGCCCCAGCAACAACAGCGGAAAGTACTGGATGGACACCCGTTCGACAAACCCCGAATACGACAGCCAGACGTGGAACGGTGCGCATGCATACAACGCACCTGCGACCCAGGCTGCGTAGCGATGGTTGACCACTGCCTCGGCCAGTACTGCCGCGGACCATGCAGACGCGACAAACGTTGCGTAGGTGAGGACATTGAATGCGACAATCGGGCCGAACAACAACGTCACGGGCGTCATCACGATACCGTTGGCGAGCATCAGCGTCTGCCAAAACAACTCGACCCCGCCGGGATAGAAGAGGAGGTCGGTGTGTGTGAGAGATGTCCCACGGCTGATGGCATGTGCGACCCACCAGAGCGACCAGACGTTTTGCCAGCCGGTGTCGCAGCGGTCGACGCAACGCGTAGCGATTGCGGTCGTCCATTGTCCAAATGTCGGCGCAAAAAACGGTACGAACAGGAGTGTATATGACAGCGGGAGGGAGACCCAACGCCACAACCGTGGGTGGAGCAGGGAGTTCAAAAATCGGCGCGTCAGCGTCATGCAGTTACTCGTGTCAGCGGTAAATGGCCCACAAACATCCCCGGCCGGGCGGCCTCGTGTGGGTATAATAGCGGTGAATGCTCTTTGCTGCAACACGAAGGATGCGCTATGCAACCGCGACCCATGATTATTGACACCGACGCCGGCGTCGATGACGCCTTAGCGATTTTGATGGCGCTGGCTGACCCAACGGTTAAGATTGTCGGCATCACCACGCTCAACGGCAATGTTTCGTTGCCCAATGTGGAGCGTAATGTCGGCACGATTTTGAACGCATACGGCGCTGGCCATATCCCGATTTATCGTGGCGCAGA
>CAIZHO010000612.1 GCA_903932805.1 uncultured Roseiflexaceae bacterium
GATGGCGGTGTGGTGGACGATTTGTTCATCTACCACATTGCGCCCGAACGCTATCTCTTGGTCGTGAATGCATCAAACATCGCCAAAGACTGGGCCTGGATGACACAATTCATCGGGACCATGCGCGTCACCATGCGTGATGCATCGCCTGATACGGGGCTGATTGCCGTGCAAGGCCCCCATGCTGAACAGGTCCTCAGTGCACTCATTGGCCGAGTGGCTGTTGATCTGGTGTTTCATGGTGTCACTACAACGCAGTGGAACGGGATTGAACTTATTGTGGCGCGGACCGGGTACACCGGCGAGGACGGATTCGAACTCTTTGTGGGCAACGCGCACGCATCAACACTCTGGCGGGCGTTGTTGGCGAACGGAGCACAAGCGTGTGGGTTAGGTGCACGTGATAGCCTGCGCTTCGAACCGTGCTTGGCACTCTATGGGCACGAACTCGACGACTCGATCAACCCGTACGAAGCACGCCTGGGCTGGGCAGTCAAACTCAACAAGGGCGACTTTGTCGGTAGCACTGCGCTCAATGATCTCAAATCAAACTACACCCGTCGCCTCGTGGCGTTTGAGGTCACCGGCAAAGGGATTGCCCGTGGCGGCTATGCCGTACACGCTCCCGACGGCCACGCAATCGGGGTCGTCACCACTGGGATGCCCTCACCGACATTTGGCAAGCCATTGGGCATTGCATTGATCGACCGAGCATTCACCAGCGAAGGCGGTTCCATCGATATCATCGTGCGCGACAAACCCGTCAGCGCAGTCATCGTCAAATATCCGTTTTATCAGTCACGCTACAAAAAGTAGCCCACAAAAGGAGCATCACATGTCGTTCAAAGCGCCTAGCACCCTGCAGTACCTGTCGTCACACGAATGGATTCTCATCACGGGCGATACGGCAACGATTGGGATTACCGACTATGCCCAAGATTCCCTCGGTGATGTGGTTTATGTCGATCTGCCTGCCATTGGAACCGTCTTGGCTGCAGGTGCCGAGTTCGGTGTGGTCGAGTCGGTCAAAGCTTCTTCTGAGCTCTATTCGCCGGCTGGCGGGACCGTCATCGACGTCAATGCAGCCGTCAGTGACCGTACCGAACTGGTCAACACGGACCCGTACGACAAAGGCTGGCTGATCAAAATGAAGCTCGATGGGACCACTGGTTCGCTCCTCGATGCCACAGCTTACACCGCGCTCGTTGATTCGATCAAGCACTAGGAGGAGCAGCCTGCATGTCACACTTCATCTCGATTACGGATGCAGAACGGCGCGAAATGTTGGCCTCGATTGGGGTCGACAGCGTCTCTGCGTTGTTTGCGGCTATTCCCGCCGATGTGCGGTTCCCGACGCTCGATTTGAGTCGGGCGCTGTCTGAGCCAGAGGTCCGGCGTGAACTGGCATCTATGGCCAACAAAAACGCCGGCGCACACACGCATAGCATGTTCCTCGGCGCCGGAGCCTACAATCACTTTGTGCCGAGCGCCGTCGATCAGATTCTGCGCCGTTCCGAATTTTATACCGCATACACCCCCTACCAACCCGAAGTCAGCCAAGGCACCCTACAGGCAATTTTCGAATATCAGAGTCTGTTGTGCGCGCTGACGGGGATGGATGTCGCCAATGCATCGCATTACGACGGTGCCACCGCGATGGCCGAAGCGGCTGTCATGGCAATTAACGTGCTCAAAAATCGGCGCAAAGTGGTCATCACCGCGAGCATCCATCCGCACTATCGTCGGGTCATCCGGACGCTGCTGATCGGCAGTGGGATCGAAGTCGTCGGTGACGAACATCTCGCAGCGCCACTCAGCGATGTGCTCAATCATATCGACGACCAGACAGCAGCCGTGATGGTACAAAGCCCCGACTTCTTTGGCACCATCCATGATCTCAAGCCGATTGCCGCCGCAGCCCATGCAAAAGGTGCGCTGATGGTGCATCATTTTGACCCGATTGGCTTGGCGTTGTTCCAGACGCCCAACGACAATGGGGCCGACATCGCCACCGCAGAGGGCCAGCCACTCGGCATCGGATTGAACTTCGGCGGCCCGTACCTGGGTATTTTTGCCACACGCAAGCAGTTCGTCCACAAAATCGCTGGTCGGATCGTTGGACTCACGCGCGATGTCAACGGCGCGATGGCATACGTGATGACCCTGCGCGCCCGCGAGCAAGACATCCGCCGCGAACGTGCCACCAGTAACATCTGTACCAATCAGGCACTGATGGCGCTGGCCGCTGCCGTCTATATGTCGCTGATGGGGCGCCAAGGATTACGTCAAGTAGCCAATTTGACCTACCAAAACACGCATTACACGGCCAAGCAACTCGCTGGCGTGCGCGGCTACCAGGTCATCGACAACGGGCCGTTCTTCCGTGAGTTTGTGGTCAAATGCCCCAAGCCGGTGCATCTGATCAACGAACGCCTGGCGGAGCACGGCATCATCGGCGGCTACGACCTCGGGCAGGATTACCCGCATCTGCAACAACACATGCTGGTGGCTGCGACCGAGATGAACACCAAAGCTGACATCGACGCATTCGTGCACGAACTCGCCGCACTCGCATAAGGCAGACCATGCAGACACCGACACACTTGTTGCTCCGAACCTTGTTGCCTGAACACACCGTCACCCGGCTCAGTCCGGATGGGGTCCGTGCGCAGACCGCAGATGGCAGCGATGTGACGGTGTGGTGGTTTCGCACGGCCCAACAGGCGCGGACCGTCGTTACCGCACTCGAAATGCTCCACGGCAAACAAGCAATCCCCAGTCTGCGCGGTGCAGACATAGCGGGCACCATCACCCAACGCCCAGCGGTGGTCGTCGACAGCCCGATTGGTACCCCCTTGACCCAGTGCATCGACCGTATGACGACACCACAACGACATGCGCTCGGGCGCCAACTCGGTCACTTGGTCGCTGACATCCATCAGCATCCGGCGAGCCACTATGGTCCGCTCGCGGCACCGGGATTTCATAGTCACGCCGCCCTGCTCCGTGCGCGCATCGCCGAAGCAGGTAATCGTCTGGTCGCAGAAAAGATCCTGGATCGGAGCCGTTGCGACGGACTCACCGCCGTGATTGGCTCGACCATCAACGACGACAGTGCGCATGCATGTCTGATTCATGGTGCGATAGGACCCGAGTCGATCTGGGTAGATCGGACTGGTCAACAGGTGACGATTTCTGCGTTCACACAATGGAACAGCGCCTTTGGCGGTCGACCTGCTGCAGAGCATGTGCGCCTCGCCGATGTCTGTGCAGACGATGCCTATTTTGCACTGCGCATCGGCTATGGAGAAGTCTATGACGAACGTTCACAACGGCCCATCGATCAGCACCGGGAACGCTCACTCTTGCCCGAACGACTCACCTGGATGTTCAGCCGAGCGGCGCATGCAGCAACCCAGGCACAGACAGACGAGGCACACCGGCTGTTGACCGTTCTACAGCGCTGGTGTGATGCAATCCACACATCGCCATACCCCACAGAAGAGGAATAGACATGAGTACCTTCGAACCACCCATATTTGAACTGGCAGCTCCGGGACGTATTGGCGTCAGCCTGCCTGCCTGCGATGTACCGACCACGGCGCTCCCCGCCCATTTGCTCCGCAGTGATGAACTCAACGAATTGCCCGAGTTGAGCGAGACGGAAGTCATTCGCCACTTCACGCGTATCTCGCAGCGCAACATGTGTATCGACACGACCATGTACCCACTTGGATCGTGCACCATGAAGTACAATCCCAAAATTAATGAAGAAGCGGCGCGTATCCCTGGCCTCGCAGCAGTGCACCCGTTACAGTCGGCAGCGCTTTCACAAGGTGCGTTACGGTTGATGTACGAGCTTCAGCATGATCTCGGCGAGATTTCGGGATTCTCGGATGTCTCGCTCCAACCGGCTGCAGGTGCACAAGGCGAACTCACGGGTATTCTCGTGTTCAAGGCGTATCATGCCGACCGTGGCGATCACGCCCGCACCGAAATATTGGTTCCGGACGCAGCCCACGGCACGAACCCCGCCACGGCGGCTATGGTGGGCTACAAAGTCGTCGAGGTCAAATCCGACGACCGCGGGAATGTGGACATGGATGACCTCAAATCCAAGTTGTCGGAACGCACTGCCGGCATGATGCTGACCAATCCCAACACCGTCGGCCTATTCGAAGAGCAAATCCGCGAAATCTGTGCGCTGGTGCATGCAGCCGGCGGCCTGATGTATGGCGACGGTGCGAATTTCAATGCCATTTTGGGGATCGTCAAACCCGGCGCGGTGGGCTTTGACTTTATGCACTACAACCTGCACAAGACGTTCACCACGCCACACGGTGGTGGCGGTCCGGGGTCCGGCGCTGTCGGGTGCACCGCTGCGTTGGCACCGTTTTTGCCAGGGCCATTGGTCGGCAAAACCGGTTCGACCTACGCGTGGGTCACCCCAGCCAAGAGCATCGGGCAGGTCAAAGCGTTCTGGGGCAACTTCGGCATGCTCATTCGGGCGTGGACGTACATCCGCATGATGGGTGCTGCAGGGTTGCGGCTTGTCTCAGAGACTGCCGTGCTCAATGCAAATTACATCCAATCCAAACTGAGTGATTTGTACCCGGTGGCCGTCGACCGCTTCTGCATGCACGAAACCGTGCTCAAAGGACAAATCGTCGGCGCACCAGGCGTGCACACCCTGGATATCGCCAAGCGACTAATTGACTACGGGATCCACCCACCGACGGTGTACTTCCCCCTCATCGTGCCCGAGGCATTGATGATCGAACCGACCGAAACCGAAAGCAAGCACAATATGGACCACTTCATCACCATCATGCGTACCATCGCTGCCGAAGCGGTCGCCAACGAAGACACCCTGCATCAGGCTCCGACCCGTGCGGTGGTGCGTCGTGTCGATGAAGTCCGGGCTGCCCGCAATCCCATTTTGCGCTATAGCAAACCGGTGTTTGAGGCATACTACGCAGAACCGGGGCATCATACGGTGTAGGGGAGTTATCAGTTATCAGTTATCAGTTATCAGTTATCAGTTATCAGTGAGTAGTGAGTAGTGAGTAGTGAGTAGTGAGTAGTGA
>CAIZHO010000613.1 GCA_903932805.1 uncultured Roseiflexaceae bacterium
AGCGCCATGTCATCGCTGTTGAGCGGATTGAACGTGCGCGGCAGCGCCATGCCGGGGTAGCTACGCACTTCTTCGCGGAGGCGTTTGGCGGTCTGTTGCTGCGCCACGATGGCATTGAGGAACTCGGCGGGAGTCGCAAAATTGAGGAAATTCCCCCGTGCCAGATACGTCAAGATGTCGTTCTGTGCCTGATCGACGCGTGCTGCGCGCCCCAAAAAGAAGCTCGTTTTGGCCGTCTCGAGTGCGCCAAACAAATTGCTGAACACAATATCGATCGCCGCATCGGTCAATGCGACCGGACTAATATCGTAGTTGCGCATCTCGCTTACGTACCCTTCGATCCGCTTGCGGATCGACACGTTGACCGATTGTGCATGCTGTTTTGCCGCTTCGAGGTCGATCGCTTGCGGGTCGGTGACCATCTGCAAGACTGCGAGCTCGGCACGTGTGCTGATCGTCGCCAACACCCGCCGCGGCGCATCTGCCGACGAGATTTTGGTGCTCAGGTCATAGATGCTGTCGACCACGGTGCGCAATGCGGTGTCGAAATCGGGCGTCAAGGTAGCCAGCGCAATGGTGCGGCCAATGAACGTCCACGGATTGCGACTCGCATTGCCCACGTTGGCAGCGGTGTCTTGCACCCGTTTGAGTGATTCGATGATGATGTCGACGTCGCGTCTGTTGCGTTCGATGAAAAACGTGGCCGGCAACGGGACGATGTCAGTCTGCGCCAATGCCAGCAAGCGGTCGCGGGCAGAATAGAGCGAATAGCCAAAGTTGCCGATTTTGTGGAGGCGATCGGGGTAGGCTTTGAGCGTGTGAATGTATTGATCGTAGGCCCGCTTGTGGACGTCGTAGCCGGTTTTGTCGCCCTGAATGGTCGCATCAAGCGCCCGCAGGAGCTGTGTCTTGACGGCATCCGGCTTGCTGTCTTGATCATGGATGTCGAGCACCATCGTCTCGATTCCCTGATCAGCATCCCCTTTGATGGTCGACAGGCGATCATAGACGACCTGCGCGGCAGTGCTTTTTTCGGTCACAAACAACACGCTCATATTACGGCGCAGTGCAGCGAAAATCAGATTCGCGATGGTCTGCGACTTGCCGGTGCCCGGAGGTCCCTGGAGGACGTACGTCTGCTTGGCAAGGGCACGTCGAATGGCATCGATTTGCGAACTATCTGCGGGGATGGGCAGCTCGCTGGCGAGTTCATCGAGGTCGATGGAATCGATGGCGTTGTTCACCGGCGCCACAAAGGGTTGGTTCTGGCGGTTGACCATGTGGTCGATGAGGGGGTTTTTGATGTACGACTGCCAGTTATCACCCAGATCGCGCCAGAGCCGGTAGTTGCCGAAATCGAAGAATCCAATCACGCAAGTCTCGTCGACACGGAACGGCCGATCTTCTTCGGCGATACGCTCTTTGATATGTGCGAGCAAGCCTTGGACGTCGATCCCGTGTTCGTCTTGGTCGGGGTTGCGCAGTTTGGGGAGCTCGAATTTGAGCTCGCGCGAGAGTTTTTCGAGTAAGGAAAAATTGGGCATGACCGGGCTCGATTCGTCGAGCGAAATCGCGTAGACATTGCCTTTGCGGACGGCTTTGATGGTGACGGGGATGAGCAACAACGGCGACCGTATCTCGCCGGGTTTGAGCGAAGACTCAGTCGCGCGGGTTGGCTCTTTGGCTTCGGCTGCGGTATCGGGTGCAGCATCTTGCTTCTGGCGCTCGGTATTGCGCGTGGTGCGGGCAATCCCCTCGGTGCTCCAGACCATCGAGCCGAGTGCCAGGTAGAGCTGATTGACGCCGGTCTGGTCGACGATATTTTTGGCTGTGCGGACGATTTTGCGCATCACTGGCAAGTAGCGGTCCGGGCGGACATGGGCAAAGACCTGCCCGTGCGCCAACATCCCCGCCAGATCGGTCGAAATGTCGCCACCGACTTCGCCACGATCCAAAATAATCTGATTCATCCCGTCGTAAATCTCATCGCCCGGGTAGAAGCTGAGTGTCAGTGGTGCCTGATTGAGAATGTCTTCGAACGTGTGGAGGCTGTTTTTGGGGATGGGAATCTGCACGTACGCCGCACGTTCCATCCGGAAGTTGATGAGGCGATTGGCGAGACTCAAATCAAGGAGCTGATTTTTCCACTGCACGATGCGGCGTGGGACATTTAATTCGGATTCGATCACGGCGCCTTTTGCCTCTGTCCCACGAACCACCGCCGTGCGATAAATGATTTTGGGCGGCTGGATGATAACCACTTCGCCAGACGCCTGTTGCACACGACTCGGGATCGGTGCGATATTCTGCGCGATACGTGCTTGGAGCACATCAATACAGACCGAATCACT
>CAIZHO010000614.1 GCA_903932805.1 uncultured Roseiflexaceae bacterium
CCATCAGCAATTGCGGTGTCAACGATGTTTGCGAGTTTGGCTGGTGGCAAGAGCACGGTGTCGATCACATGGATGACGCCGTTGCTGGTTACGATGTCGGTGATGATGACTTGGACGGTTTCGTTCAAGAACACCTTGCCGTCTTTGACCGAAATGGCGAGTGCATTGCCTGCATAGGCAGTGTCAGCGGTTTTGCCGTCGAGTTTGACCACATCGGCAGCCATGACGGTGCCTGGGACCACATGGTAGAGCAGAATGTTCTTCAGTGTCTCGAGGTTCTCTGGCTTGAGCAAGCCCTCTACGGTGCCAGCAGGGAGATTGGCGAAGGCTTCATCGGTCGGCGCAAAGACCGTGAAGGGTCCAGCGCTTTTGAGAGTGTCGACCAGTGCGGCAGCTTGGACTGCGGTAACCAACGTGGTGAAGCGACCGTCCGCAATTGCGGTGTCGACGATGTCTTTGGCAGCGGGGACAGCGGTGGGCGGTACCGCAGTTGCCATAGGAGCAGCTGCTGGGGTGCCACATGCTGCCAACACAATCGAAGCGAACAACAAGACAAACAGCGAACTCATGTGTAGACGTTTCACTCTGGCTCCATTTCATGGGGACGAACATTTTGCCGAAACGGGTAATCTGTCGCTATCATCTTTGTGAAATTGATAACTACAAGAGTAACTGTAGGGAATAAACCCATGCACCACAAGTGATTTTTGTCACTATCATCAAACGCTCATACCCACTTCATTATGCTGTAGGCTGCTGTATGCCTATGTGAAACGGTGGACCAGCAGCGCTTTGTTGGTGGAGATCTTTTCTTATTTTGCATTTTTTGGACAAATCTACACGTCTATGGTGACAAAATATCTGCTTTCGTATTCGTTGCTTTCATGGATATATTGTCGTATTCAAACAGCAGTGAATGTGAAGTATTGGCGTTATTTTCTTGAAAAATGAGATACTCATCCTCATCCAAGGGTACATCTCTTCTCAGAAAAGGAGATCTTTTCAATATGAACTCAATTTTTTTCGGTCTGACGGCACGAACCTACGCACTGACAATCTGCTCATCGGTGAAATTGGTTCAAACATACGTCCCATACACACAAGACGATCGCCCAAACGCAGCAGCATGCGCCGGGATTTGGGTGGTCGGGTGCAAAGGGTACTGTGGATGCAGAGAAAAAGAACACGACCATCATTGCTGAGGTCGTGTTTGCTGGTCTATTCAGTTCGAAATTGATTGTGAGTCTGCCCAATCGCCCGGAATTGTCACGGACAACCCCGGGCTGAGATTGCCTACCGCAACGGTGCGATCGAAAAGGTGAAGTGGTAGGTACGTTCGTTCAGCAGATACTCCGGCAATGTATCGACAAACAACCCGGTGCCCAGACCGCGCATGCCGGCGTCGAGGCTGAGGTGCACGGTGGGATCGGCACTGAGCGACACGGTGTCTGCGGCACGCTCGAGGGCTGCATCGCTGTGATGGAGTGCATTGAACTCAAACAGTCCATCGGCGCGGATTGCGAAGCCTTGGCCAGTTGTGTCGGTGAGCGTGAGCCAACGTGTGTCGACCGTGTGACCGTGTTCTTGGGGCATGATGTACGGCACGTAGCGTTCAGCCACCGTGCTGTTGTACATCCCGACAAAGGCACCGACTTTGCGGTCGTTGTAGGTGTCCTCAGGGCCGCGTCCGTACCATTGCAGATTGGTAAATGGCGCAGCCAGCTCGAAGGCGATCCCCATGCGGGGCAGGTCGACGATATCGTCTGCACAGGTAACGTGTGTCTCTACACGAAGCGCACCCGCGGCGTCGAGCGTATAGGTCAAGGTGGCGCGGATATCATCCCATTGGTCGCGACCGCTGGCCGATACTGTGACGACCACGCTGGCGGGGCTTACATTGACCGCGTCGACGCGCTGGACAAGCTGGGTTAAGCCGAGTTTTTGCCAGAGTGGGTAGCCGCGCAAAACCATGCGGGCCATCATCTCTTGCAGGCGATCGTTGTCGGTCGGTGCGCGCCAGACGTTCAACGTTGGACCGTTGATGACGCTCCCCGTTGCGCCGAACTGGATAATCGCACCGGTACGGGCATCGACGCTGACGCGGTGCGCGCCGTTGCTGAGCACCAGTGTATCGCCGTCGCGGACGACCTGCATACTGGTGCGGTGATTTGTGGCGTCCAGTTCGTGTGAGACGCTCGTCAGCGCGAGCTGCTCCCAGGCCACCAGATGTCCTGCCGGGGCCCACGGGGTCGCAGCAGTGCTCCGGAACGACAGATTGATAAACGCCTCACCATGGGTGGGTGTCGGTATCGGGAGCGTCACGTCGGCACTCTGTTGCGGTGCGATGTGTGGTACCGCGTGAGTGCCAGATGCAACGATTGTGCCGTCGACAACCAGATCCCAATACAAGACAAGGTCGTCGAGTGTTGTGTAGTAGCGCCGATTGTCGATGCGGTACACGCCTGCGCTGGATGTAGCAGTGACGCGCGCCGGACGTGCCAGATACATGAACTCACGCATGGCGGGGTGCGGCGTGCGGTCGGGCCAGACCATCCCGTCGGCAACGAAGTTGCCGTCGTTGGGGAAATCGCCCAAGCCGCCACCGTAGACCCAATACGGCGTGCCATCGGCTGCGAAGGTGCGGATACCGTGGTCCAACCACTCCCAGATGAACCCGCCTTGTAGACCTTTGTAGCGCTCAAACGCAGCATAGTAGTCGGACAACGAGCCACTGCTGTTGCCCATGGCGTGGGCGTATTCACACAAAATCAGCGGCCGGTGGTCTTCGACCGTGGTGACGTACTCGACGATGTCGGCAATGGTGGCATACATCGGACAGATGATGTCGGTGACGGATTTGCCGCGGTTCCAGCGTTGTGCCGGCGGCAAGAACGCGATGCTATTGTCGTTGAAGAACGGACTCATCGCACCTTCGTAATGGAGCGGCCGGGTGGGATCGACGGCGCGGATCCAGGCAGCCACAGCCTCGTGATTGACGCCGTGGCCGCTTTCGTTGCCCAGCGACCAGACGATGACAGACGGGTGGTTTTTGTCACGCTGCACGGCGTTACGTACGCGCTCGGCATAGGCCGCGGCGACCCGGGCGTCATCGGCTATCTGGAGGAGCGCATGGTGCTCGAGATTCGTCTCGCCCACCAGCACAATACCGTATTCGTCGCACAACTCGTACCAATAGGGGTGGTTGGGGTAGTGCGAGGTCCGTACCGCGTTGATGTTGTGGGCCTTCATGGTGCGGATGTCGAGTTCCATCAAGGCGCGTGGTACTGCTTTGCCGTGGAGGTCGCTGTGTTCGTGGTAGTTGACGCCGTGAATCATCAATGGTTGATTGTTGACCATCAGCGCCCGATCGGCGATTTCGACCGTGCGGAAGCCCACGCGCAAGCCGGTGTGGACCGTCCCTTCGGGGCCTTCGTAGCGCACCAGCAAGGTGTACAACGCCGGTGATTCGCAGCTCCATAGTGCTGGAGCGACCACATCCATGCGCAACGTGGCATTGGCCGTGTCGCTTGGCGACGGCCCCATCGGGAAGCCGATGGTCTGGCCGGGCACGGGGCTGTCTGCCTGGGCAATCAGCGTCCCGTCGGCCGCGACGAGGCGGCAGTGCATCGTGCCGCTGGGGGTCGAGCCGGTCAAGGCACGCAGTGTGGCGCGGACCACGAGGG
>CAIZHO010000615.1 GCA_903932805.1 uncultured Roseiflexaceae bacterium
CATCGCTGGATGTCTCGGGCTGATCTGGCCGAAGCAAGTCAGTCGAACAATCGGACTTCAGATTCCAGGTCGACTTGGACAATCTGAAGTACGCGCCACTTACGGCGGACTCTTCATCGGTGCAGGCGTTGCCGTCGTGCTGATCGCCAGCAGCGATGCTGCGCTTGTACTCGGAGCGGCATGGGCTGGAGCCTTTATTGCACGAGCAATCTCGTTCGTCATCGATAAATCACGCACGAAAGAGAACGTCGCAGGCCTTGTTATTGAAGGCGTGATAGCAGCGTTGTTGATTCTCGCCTGAGCAATCAAGCGCGCTTCAGGTCGGTGACCACGCCACTGGCAACACGAACAATGTCCGCAGGTGCGGCACCGATGGTTTATGCAACCCATCCCGAGCGACAGACACAGGTGACCAGCTGGTCATCACGACCGAAAACATCGAGCCATCAACTCATTCGTTTCACGAGCGCACGCCACCGGCGCTGACGCATTCGGTAGAACCATCGCGCATACAGAACAACCAGAGATGTGACTATGCCGGCTTCGATCTCGATTCGGTCGGTGTAGCGACAGGCCCCCTGGCCGATCGGAACAACTTCTATGTCGTGATTCCAAACAGAGATCAATCCGCCATGCTCGCGGCTGCTCATGATGCGCGTCGTATCGTCGATGCGAGCGATGTGTAGGTGGTGGCGTGAGAAGGGCAGAAATCCAAACAAGAACACCCACCCCACCACGGTCTCACCCTCATGCCAATCGTCCTGACGACCACCAATCACGGGCATCGCGAGTATTCCTCGTGTCACCCTTCGAAATGCAGAGGGCGTCTTGACCGCTGCCCAGACTGCATCGGCGGTTGCTTCGAGGACGGTAGACCTTTCAATGACTTGCATAACCCAAGAATACGGTTGTCTTGGCTGTGTCGACCTTTTTTGTATCGGCCCTTCCTTGCATGGTTCCCGCATGGAATGGGACCAAATAAGAATCGCGGTTAGTCCCGCTTGAGGTCGGTGACGACGCCACCTGCAACACGAACGATGTCAGCAGGTGCGGCACCGAAGTTGTCATTCCACGTTCCTGCAGCAGCCCACACCTCGTCGTATTGCAACAAGTCAGGATCAACGAACACACGTAGTTGTGTGCTGTGACCAAAGGGAGGCACGCCAAGTTTGGTTTAGGCAACCCAATCCGACAATCAAGAACTGTCCGGGCATTGTGTCGACCAAAACTAAGGTAGGACTGTGACTTGGACTCGACACACATTGATCAAGTGGCTTGAAGTTGTTCTCACTCTCGTCCTCATTTATTCGTTACTTCTTGTCTTCGCTGGGACAACAGCTGGGTCGCTCTTTTCCTGGTTCGGCTTCGGTCCAGATAAGTCAATCGATACCGACCCTGTTCGGGACTACCTGCTTCTCCCCTACATGGTTCTTGGTGCAGTCATGGCCGGTTGGGTGTTTCTCATGATCCAAATTGTTCGCGGACCACTGAAAGAGGGTTCTGCGTGGGCGTGGACATTTTTGGTTCGATCCCTATCACTGTGGTTCATTCTCGACACCGCAATGTCACTCGTGCTTGGATATCCAATGCATGCGCTCTTCAACATCCCATTCGCAGTCGCATTGGGAATACCTCTCGTTCGGCTCAGACCGAGCAGATAGTGCTCAGCCACGTTTGAGATCGGTGACGACGCCGCCGGCGACACGCACGATGTCTGCTGGCGATGCACCGAAGTTGTCGTTCCACGTTCCCGCAGCAGCCCACACCTCGTCGTACTGCAACAAGTCCGGATCAACGAACACACGCAACTGTGCGCTGTGACCAAAGGGAGACACGCCATCATTGGTTTAGGCAACCCATTGAGCCGCAATACATGAATGTTCTACGCGCAGGTTGACATGACCCCAATGCAACCTCAGGTGATCCCTGCTCACATAATTTGTCATAGTGTAAGCAGTGGTGACATTAGTGGCTAGACCAGGGAATTTTTCATGACAAAGATCAACAAAGGCCGGTACTCGGCAGACATCGGCGCGGATGGCAAAGTGCTGTTCCTGATCGGGATGCGGTTCAACCAACTTTGGAAGCCGTGGAAATGGCTCCCTGTTTTCATTGCCATGCCGCGGATGCTCATCGAACTACAAAAGAACCCCAGCATCGGCATGGTCGGAAAGCCACGAACATTCCTTTCGGGGCGCACGGTCTTGGTGTGGCAGTACTGGAATTCATTCGAACAGCTCGAGGCGTATTCAAAGTCGCAGGCGTCCCAGCACCTGCCTGCTTGGAGGGCCTTCAACCGCAAGATTCGCGACAACGGTTCGGTGGGGATTTACCACGAGACAATCATGTTGAGTGATGCGAATGTCGAGACTGTGTACGGCAACATGCCCACATTTGGTTTGGCAGGTGTCACGGGAGCGGTCACCGCTCAGCAACGAGGACAAAGCGCACGCACGAGATTGACCGGAGCTGCGAGTGAAACCCCGGCAGTTGATCCGTACTGACATTGCATGCAACGGAAGTATTGTGATTCCTAATTCAGGTGCGCTTTAGGTCAGTGACAACACCACCGGCAACGCGCACGATGTCAGCAGGTGCGGCACCAAAGTTGTCGTTCCACGTTCCCGCTGCAGCCCACACCTCGTCGTACTGCAACAAATCCGGATCTACAAACACACGCAGTTGGGTTGTGTGACCAAAGGGAGGCACGCCACCGATGGCATAGCCCGTTGCTTCACGAACTGCATCTGCATCGACTCGCTTGCATTTTGCGCCGCCAGCTGCTGCTGCCAACTTCTTTTCGTCAAGCTGATTCACTCCACTGACGAGAGCCATCACAATTTCATCGTCAACACCGAACACAAGGCTCTTCACGATTTGGCCGACCGTGACTCCGATGGCGTCGGCTGCGTCTTGCGCGGTCTTTGTGCCCTCGGGGAACTTACGCACTTCAATCTCGAGGCCGGCGTCTTTGGCGGCCTGCGTAACACGAGCAACATTGGGGTGAATCTTCTCGTCCGACATAAATGCCAGCCTACGACCGTCTACATTGTGCTCACCATGTTTAAAAACACGTTCAAGACAACAATTCTTCTCGCCTCAATGGGCGGACTCATTGTGGCGATTGCCGGAATCCTCGGCGGTGGCAGTTCTGGCTCAGTGATGATCGGCCTAATGATGGCTCTCGTCATGGTCGGTGGGTCGTACTGGTTTAGCGATTCTCTTGCATTGAAGTCTGCAAAGGCTCAAGTAATCACAGAAGCTGACCACCCAGAGTTCTACGGCATGATTCGCGACTTGTCGCAGCGTGCTGGTTTACCAATGCCTCGAGTTGCAGTCTCCCCTGCTGACCAACCAAATGCATTTGCAACAGGTCG
>CAIZHO010000616.1 GCA_903932805.1 uncultured Roseiflexaceae bacterium
AGGGCGCTTTCGATCGCGGCTTCTTCAATCAAAAATCCCGCGCTGCCGACATGTACTGCGATGCCCTGCGCTTGTGCCCACAGACACACATCATGCGCTCGGATGCGCAATCGTTTGGCAGCCAGTTCCACCGGTACCAAGGTGTGTCGCCGGAGGGTATGGTGGATCACCGCGTTGAGACCTGGCCAAGTGGGCTGTTGGTTCATCTGCATGTTCCTTCATCCATTCGTAGACTGTTTGCCGGTGACAGCGCCACTGCAAGGCGCCACCAAAGCAGGTCCCCGGGAGCGCACCAGCGCTCCGCAACCGTACCAACCATGCGAACGGGACAGCATAATACTCAGCGACATCGCTGATCGTCATGACTTCCGGCATGTGCGCGATGCCACCCATGGTGTGGATGTGGACAATACCCTCGTGGTAAAAGTCCCGAGCAGTGCTGGTCATACGCTCCCTCCTTTGTGCATCAGCTGTCGGTGCGCGATGGGGATGATTACAATATAATGACAATATGTAGTAGGTGTGTATCCCCCATGACGTGGGTTTTTTATCCCCCGTCTGGGGGCTTTTTTGGGCGCAAAAAACCGCCGTGACCCTGTGGTCGCGGCGGTTTAGGATCGCTTTTGTTCTTACATCACTGACCCATCATCGTCGTCGTGCTCGTCACCGTGGGCAGTCAAAATCATCAGCCCGTTGTCGTGGGGCATCATCGACATCGGTTTGACCCGTGGTGCCGCGCGCAGTTCCGGCATGTTGGCTGCGCAGAGCGTGCCGAATTTGGGCTGTGCATAGGGGAGGTGGGTCGTACCGCGGGCGAGGATGTGCAAATAGTTGGCCAATTCACCCTCCCATGGTTGCCCGTGATTCCACGGGACGGCAGATCGAGCGTTGCAATAATGAGCCACAAAGGCTCTGCGCATGCGATCTTTGGAGAAGTTCGTGTGCGAACGGTGAATGACGTGCCCGCCAAAGAAGACCACGTCGCCCGGATCGGCTTCGACTTTCACTTCACGGCCAGGGTATTTGGCGGCAATCTTGGTGAGGCCGTTTTTCTTTTCGTCGGTATTGCTGGCGCCAAAGATGGGTTGGATATCGGCGAGTGCCTGATCCCCGTTGGGGGATTGGCCGTCGTTGTCCGGGTAAATGGGTTCGTTCTGTGAGCCGACCGTCATCCACATACAGCCGTTTTCTTCGTCGGCAGCATCGACCGCTAGCCAGGCGCCGATCAACGTATCGGGCTGTGAGGGGATGTAATAGGCGTCTTGGTGGTAGCCCTGCCCGGGTTGGCCGGGTTGTTTGAAAAAGAGCATCGTCTGCAGGGCCAGCACATCTGGACCGATCAGTGCTTCGAGGACGTCGAGGATGCGTGGGTGCAGCAGAAAGCGCTCGTGGATCTCAGAGACACGATGGAGCATGTGTACTCGGAGCCAATATTGCAGGCGTTGTTCGGGGCTGAGTGTGGCAGGCGGCGTGGGCACGCCAGGGATGACTTCACGCCCCTCGCGCAGGTTATCGGTGTGCGCACGCAAGGCATTGACTTCATCCTGCGACACGAGGCCTTTGACGACCAGATACCCCTGTTCGCGGAATCGAACATACTCATCGACACTCACGTGGTACGGCAAGGCATGGCGAGCGACAGTGCTAGTCATTGGTATCCTCCATTGGATGCGAATACCCGTATTGTACGACAGCTCGGATTGCCCATGTATGCCCCGCCATGTTGATTACGGTTCGTTAACCATCGTAAAGAAATACAGGTTCCGGTATGATTCTACGTGTATACGCGCGGTGTCCACCCCGGATGTGACGGTGCTTTGAAACAGCGCATCAGAATCACGCTTTTTTTGTGTAAATTAACATAATAATTTAATTGTAATCATTTTGTAATGTAAGGCATAGTCTGCGTCGTGCATACTGTGGAGGTATGGCGTTGCAAAGGGCAGTTCATCATTTGACACTCCCCGACTGCTATGCTATTATTTAACCTTGCCGGGACGTATGCCCGCGCCAAGTGTGGTAATAGAAGCCAACGTGCCCTGCTCTAAGGCGCAACAAGTGTTGCGACCAGACTCGAGGGCAACATATTTTTTTGTGTGCTGTTGGACTGAGGAGAAAGCAGAGAGCATGCCGACGATCAATCAGCTAGTTCGCAAGCCGCGCAAGCCGGTAGAGCGCAAGGTGAAGGCCCCCGCACTCCGCTTCAACTACAACGTGTTGAAGGGGAAGTTGACGCGAGGGAGTGGTTCGCCATTCAAGCGAGGCGTATGTACGCAGGTACGTACGATGACCCCAAAGAAGCCGAATTCAGCACTGCGCAAAATCGCACGTGTTCGATTGTCAAACGGCATGGAAGTAACGGCCTACATCCCAGGTGAGGGTCACAACTTGCAAGAGCACTCGGTCGTTTTGATCCGTGGTGGTCGTGTGAAGGACTTGCCCGGCGTGCGCTATCACATCGTCCGTGGGACATTGGACTCACAGGGCGTGTCAAACCGCAAGCAGGGTCGTTCGAAGTACGGCACCAAGAAGAACGCAGCCGCACCAGCCAAGAAGAAGTAGCACTCACCCGAGTGGGTAGTTTTAGGTTGAGAGGACGACTATGCCGCGACGTGGCACGACAGACAAGCGTGAATTTTTGCCAGATAGCCGTTTTGGCAGTGCAATTGTTACGCAAATGATCAATAAAACGATGTTGCGCGGGAAGAAGAGCGTTGCCGAGACGATTGTCTATGGTGCACTCGAGATGGCCGCCGATCGTGTGAAAAAGACCCCAATGGAAGTCGTCGAAGGCGCGCTCCGCAATGCCGGGCCCGTCATCGAAGTCAAGCCGCGCCGTGTCGGTGGTGCTACCTATCAGGTGCCCGTCGAAGTGAAGGCAGAACGCCGCTTGTCACTGGCAATTCGTTGGTTATTGGCATCTGCCCGCTCACGCGGTGGCAAGCCAATGATCGAGCGATTGGCACTCGAGCTGGTCGATGCATTCAACAACACGGGCACGACCATCAAAAAGCGTGAAGACGTGCAGCGCATGGCCGAAGCAAACCGCGCGTTCTCGCACTACGGTCGCTTCTAAGTAGCAACTATTGTCGCACGAGCGACACTTCAAGGAGTAGGTAAAGGCTATGCCTCGCGAAACACCGCTTAATCGCTACCGAAACATCGGCATTATTGCGCACATCGATGCCGGTAAAACGACAACGACGGAGCGCATTCTGTACTACACCGGACGAACCTATAAGGTCGGTGAAGTGCACGAAGGCACGGCGACCATGGACTGGATGGAGCAGGAGCGTGAGCGTGGTATCACGATTACCGCAGCTGCCACCACCGCCCAGTGGGAAGTCGCCGGCGTCAGCTATCGTATCAATATCATCGACACCCCTGGCCACGTCGACTTCACCGCCGAAGTAGAGCGCTCACTGCGCGTGCTCGACGGTGGTGTGGTGGTGTTCGACGCCGTCGCCGGTGTTGAACCACAATCCGAGACGGTGTGGCGTCAGGCTGACAAGTACAAGGTGCCCCGCATCTGCTTCGTCAACAAGATGGACCGCACGGGTGCCAACTTCGAGCGCACTGTCGACATGATTGTCGACCGTCTGGGTGCCAAGCCGGTGTTGATTCAACTGCCAATCGGCGCCGAAGACCGCTTCCGCGGCATCATCGACCTGATTGAGTTCCAAGCCTGTATCTACGGTGAAGACATGGGTCGCACCGAGACCTGGGGCGAAATCCCTGCAGAGTTTGTCGCCGCTGCCGAAAAGGCTCGCTTGGCTTCGATCGAATCCATCTGCGAAACCGACGATCATCTGACCGAGATGTACCTGAACGGCGAGACCCCGAGTGCAGAGCAACTGCGAACTGCATTACGTGCCGCCACCATCAAGGGCACCTTGGTACCAGTGTTGTGCGGCGCTGCATTGCGCAACAAGGGCGTGCAACGCATGCTCGACGCCGTCATCTACTACTTGCCATCACCGCTCGACATCCCACCGATGAAGGGTACCGCCGTTGGGGCAGATCCCGATTCGCCGGACGTCGAATACATTACCCGTTTGCCAGACGACAAAGAGCCCTTCACCGCGCTCGTGTTCAAGATTTTGGCAGATCCCTTCGTAGGCAAGCTGGCGTACTTCCGCGTCTACTCAGGCACGCTCGAAGCCGGTAACTACGTGTTGAACACAACCCGTAACAACCGCGAACGTGCTGGCAGATTGATTCAGATGCACGCCAACCACCGCGAAGACATCAAGGAAGTGTACGCAGGCGATATCGCTGCAGTGGTCGGTCCAAAACAAAGTTTCACCGGTGACACCATCTGTGATCCGGATCATCCAATTGTTTTGGAAACCATCCGCTTCCCCGAGCCGGTCATTCAGCTCGCCATCGAGCCCAAGACCAAAGCAGACCAGGACAAAATGGGTATTGCTTTGAGCAAGCTGGCCGAAGAAGATCCGACCTTCCGTGTCTTTACCGACCACGAAACCGGTCAGACCATCATCGCCGGCATGGGTGAGTTGCACTTGGAAGTCATTGTCGACCGTATGCGTCGCGAATATAAGGTAGAAGCGAACCAAGGTAAGCCACAGGTCGCCTACCGCGAGTCGATTACGCAAGAAGCCGACATTGACAGCAAGTTTGTTCGACAATCGGGTGGTAAAGGTCAGTACGGTCACGTTAAGTTGACCCTGACACCGCTCGAGCGTGGTGCTGGATTCGAATTCGTCAATGGTATCGTTGGTGGTACCGTGCCGCGCGAATACATCCCCGCTGTCGAAGCAGGCGTGAAGGAAGCCATGGCTGGTGGTGTGTTGGCCGGGTACCAGGTTGTCGACATGCGTGTCACCCTGTATGACGGTTCATACCATGATGTCGACTCGTCTGAAATGGCCTTCAAAATTGCCGCATCGATGGGTCTCAAAGACGGTGTGCGCAAGGCTGGCGGTCAGCTCCTCGAGCCGGTCATGAAGGTCGAAGTCGTGACCCCAGAAGACTTCTTGGGTACCGTCTTGGGTGACCTCAACAGTCGCCGTGGCCAAGTCGAAGGCATGGAAGCACGCGGTAATGCACAAGTCGTTCGCGCATACGTGCCATTGGGCTCGATGTTCGGCTACACGACCGAATTGCGTTCCTCTACCCAGGGTCGTGCAACCTCTTCGATGGAATTTGCGCACTATCAGCCGATTCCTGATCATTTGGCACAGGAAATCATCACGAAGCGGCGCGGATAAGTTTTCTCAGTTTGTAATACGTAACATTGTGGAGGCATGAGGGTCATGGCTAAACAGAAGTTTGAGCGTAACAAGCCACATATCAACGTCGGTACCATCGGTCACGTCGACCATGGCAAGACCACGTTGACGGCTGCCATCACCAAGGTGTTGGCATTGCGCGGCGCCGCAACGTACACGGCGTACGACCAGATCGACAACGCTCCCGAGGAGCGCGCCC
>CAIZHO010000617.1 GCA_903932805.1 uncultured Roseiflexaceae bacterium
AAACGCAGCCCTCGTCGCTACCGATCAGGCCTTGCGCATCGCTGGTGGCTTTGGGATTACCCGCGACCTGCCGCTCGAACGCTTCTTCCGCGATGCACGGGCCGGCATTACGCATCCCCCCAACGACGACGCAGCACTCGAGCTGGTGGGTCGTGATGTGTTGCAACGGCATGCGCTGTGAGGGTGCAGAATCGTGCTCCGGCTTTTTTCCAGAACGGCCAAGCAATGCTATAATGACGCCGCGAAATTGCACTGCATTGGAGCTTGGCATGACATCTCTCGACACCGTCGTCAGCGCACCCGTTATCGACCCCAACCCCCCCGTCATCAACGATTTTACGTTGGTTGTCGCCACCGAAAACGGCTCAGGGAGCCAAACCGCCAACAATACCCTGATACGCGCCATCTTCAAAATGGGCGTACCTGTCAGCGGCAAAAATCTCTTTCCATCCAATATTTCGGGCTTGCCCACCTGGTACACCATCCGCGTCAGCCATCAGGGCTACGCTGCCCGGCGCGAGTATTCCGAGATTCTCGTTGCGTACAACCCACGCACATCCGACGAAGACTTGGCGAACCTGCCGGCCGGTGGCGTGTGTATACACCCCGCCGACATGAAGTTCACCACGCCCCGTAGCGATGTGGTGTATTACCCCGTGCCGGTCAAAGATTTCATCAAAGAAATTGCACCGCCACAGCATTTGCGTGATTACATCACCAACATGTCGTATGTCGGCGTGGTCACACAGTTGTTTGGCATCAGCCGGGTCGAAATCGAACATGCATTGATGCATCACTTCAACGGCAAGCGCAAAGCCGTCGACCTCAATCTGCGCATGGTCGATATGGCAATTGCCCACACGGTCGCCCACCTGCCCAAACAAGACCCGTTCCGTGTCGAACCGCTCAACAAAACCGCCGGCAAAATCCTCATCGACGGCAACACCGCAGCCGGCATCGGCGCGTTGGTCGGTGGTGTGGGTGTCGTCGCCTGGTACCCCATCACCCCGTCGACCAGCCTGGTCGATGCCATCACCGAATACGCACCCAAGTTGCGCCCGGCAGTCGACGATCGCGTCAACTACGCCATCATCCAGGCCGAAGACGAACTGGCCGCTGCAGGGATCATTGTTGGTGCTGGCTGGGCAGGCACACGCGCAATGACCGCTACTTCGGGTCCGGGAATTTCGCTGATGAACGAATTCGGTGGCCTGGCGCACTTCGCCGAAGTGCCCATCGTCATCTGGGACATCATGCGCATGGGTCCCTCGACCGGGCTGCCGACGCGTGTCTCGCAAGGCGACATCTTGTCGGCATACTACCTCGGTCACGGCGACAGTCAGCATATCTGCTTGCTCCCCGGCGACATGACCGAATGCTTTGCCTACGCCGGCACGGCGTTTGACCTGGCAGAACGCTTCCAAACCCCGGTGCTGGTGCTGAGCGACCTCGACCTGGGGATGAACAACTGGATGACCGAGCCCTTCGAATACCCCGAACAGCCGCTCGACCGGGGCAAAGTGCTGGACACGGGCAGCTTCGCGCAGTTCCTCGCCGACCACGACAACAAGTGGGGTCGCTACCGCGACGTCGACAACGACGGCATCGGCTACCGCACCATCCCGGGCAATCAAAATCCACGAGCGGCCTGGTTGGCCCGCGGCACCGGCCACAACGAACAAGGCGTCTACAGCGAGCGTAACGACGACTGGCAACGCAACATGGACCGGTTGACGCGCAAGCTCGATACCGCCCGGCGCCATGTGCCGGCACCCGTCATCGACGCACGCCCCGGCGCAACGGTGGGGATTATCGGGTATGGGTCGACGGCAGACGCCATCACCGAAGCCCGTGACCGCCTGCGTGCCCAGGGTATCGAGACGAGTAGCATGCGGTTGCGTTCGTTGCCCCTCAACGAAGACGTGCGTACCTTTATGGAATCGTACGACCAGATCTATGTGGTCGAGCTCAATCAAGACAGCCAGATGCTGCAGCTCTTGTGCGCCCATGCACCCAAAGACGCAGCCAAACTCGCCCCCGTCAACCTGTGTGACGGTCTGCCACTGACAGCCACGTTCATCACCCAACGCATCAACGCCCACCGCACGTCGGTCAAGCAATAACAACGAGGACG
Organism: uncultured Roseiflexaceae bacterium; assembly: GCA_903932805.1. Classification (GTDB taxonomy): domain Bacteria; phylum Chloroflexota; class Chloroflexia; order Chloroflexales; family Roseiflexaceae; genus UBA965. The sequence continues at coordinate 2,135 of CAIZHO010000617.1, forward strand.
GACATGACTGCTACGACTACACGACCTACCAATCGCATCGGCCTGACCACCCAAGACTACCAGGGCGGCACCTCGACGTTATGCGCAGGTTGCGGCCATAATTCGATCACCAGCCAAATCATTGCCGCCTGCTATGATTTGTCGCTCGACCCGGCCACCGTCCTGAAGATGAGTGGCATTGGCTGCTCGTCCAAGACACCGGCCTACTTCCTCGGCAAAAGCTTCGGCTTCAACACCCTCCATGGCCGCATGCCGTCGGTGACCACTGGCGCCATGATTGCCAACCGCACCATGACCGCCATCGGCGTGTCGGGTGACGGCGACACCGGCAGCATCGGCTTTGGGCAGTTCAAACACATGATGCGCCGCAATGTGCCGATGGTCTATATCGTCGAAAACAACGGCGTCTACGGCCTCACCAAGGGTCAGCATTCGGCCACTGCCGACATCGGCCAGCACCTCAAATACGCCGGCACCAACGTCTTGCCGCCGATCGACATCTGTGCCGAAGCAATCGCCGCAGATTGTGGCTTTGTGGCGCGTTCGTTCTCGGGCGATGCCAAGCAAGTACGTGAGCTGATCAAGGCTGCCATGAGCTACGAAGGCACTGCCGTGATCGACATCATCAGCCCGTGCGTCACCTTCAACAACGAAGACGACTCTTCCAAGAGCTATGCCTACGGCAAAGACAAAGAAGAACGCATCCAAGATATCCAGTTCATCCAGAGCTACGAAGAAGTCGTCGTCGACTACGAGCCGGGCAGCGAACAAATCGTCAAGCTCCACGACGGTCCGACCATCAAATTGCGCAAATTGAACCGTGACTACGACGCGACCGACCGCTGGGCTGCCATCAAACTCCTCGAAGAATGCCGCCAAAGCAACATCTTTGTGACCGGGCTGATTCACATCAACGAATCACGACCCACCTTGCAACAGACCATGAGTCTCATCGACGAGCCGCTGGCGTATCAAACCGAAGCCCAGTTGCGCCCCAGCCGCGCAGCCTTTGCGGCAGTCATGGCAGAGTTCTAGGCACGGTCGATCGGAGCATTTGTATGGCGCAGATATATCACATGGCTCTCGCCAGCCGCTGGAACGCATGGCCGGCCAACACACCCTACCTGCCCGAGGCATATGCCGACGACGGGTTCATCCACTGCACTGCTGGTGACGCCCTGATGATCCAGGTCGCCAATCGGTTCTATCGGAGCGTGCCCGGTACCTTCCTCGCCCTGGTGGTCGAGACTGGCTTGTTGACCAGTCGCCTCGAATGGGAGGCCCCGTCCCCTGGCGATACGTTGGCACCGTTGTTCCCACATATCTATGGCCCCATCAATTGGGACGCCATCGTCGATGTGAAAACCATGACCCGTGCTGCCGACGGCACCTTCACTGCCATCGCATAACCCGCCGAGATCACCGCATGCACCGTGCATGCGGTGGTTTTTTGCGTATCCGTTCGTTTTTATGTCTACGAAATATACGCAGATTGCTCGTTATACGATATACTGTAGTACACACAAGACTTGTGCGCCGGGATGATCGATGCCCGAACACTACATTTCGAAGTACAGCCCCATGGAGCGGCGTCGCAGTGGGTATACGCCGCCACAAAATGCCCTCCCCAAAGAGGCACCCAAAGCCCCCAGCCGCATCGTCGGCGGTGGGCTGACCGGTCGTACCCCGTCGCCCACCACGCCGATTGCACTGGGCAATTTAACGGCACTGTGGATAGGCCTCGGCGTATTGGTGCTGGTGTTGTTGACTCCCTATCTGTTGCCGTCGAGCGAAGCGATGGTGAGCAGTGGGGTGACCCTCCAAGGCGAGGGGATGCAGGGGATGACGCGGGCGATGCTCAACGAAGCCGTCGCCAAGCGCTACGAACGCTTCCTCAAACAGCCAGTCACGTTGGTCTACCAAGACCGTGTCTGGCAACCCACCGCGAGTGAACTGGGGGTGTCGCTCGACATCCGCCAGACCAATAACGCCCTGCTCGGTTTGAGCACCGGCACCGATCTACAGACACAACTGCGTGCGACCTGGGCGCGCTGGATGCGCGTGCTCGATGTCGGGCCACAGTTCGTCATCAACGGCCCCAAAATGCAACGTTATCTGATGACCCTCAGTGCCGAGATCGACCAGCCCATTACCGAAGCAGATCTGTTGATCGACAACCAAACCGGCCGCGCCGAGGCACTGCCTGCGCAGACTGGTCGCCAGCTGCTCATCGACGACAGCATGATCGACATCTACCAGGCCATTGCGAGTACCACGGTGACCACGGTGACCTTGCGCACCCGCACGCTCGACACCATCAGCGACTCGGCGACATTGACCAAATCTGCCGACACCGCCGAGCGCTTTCTGAGCGCGCCGCTGGTGTTGACCTCCGGCGACAAGAGCTGGACCTGGGACCGCGATCGCCTATCGACAATGATTATCACCACCAAAACCGCCGGCGGCGTGACGGTCAGCCCCGACGCCAACGCCATCACGCTCGAGGTCGAACGCCTGGCCCAATATATCGACAGCGGGAGTGCCGAGCCCCGGGTGGCGTTGGTCGATGGCGTGGCGACGATTATCCAACCCGGCAAAACCGGCTCGCTGCTCGACCGCGCGGCGGCGGTGCAGGCGATTGGCAATGCCTTTTATGCAGAAAACCGCACCGTCGTGCTACCGACCATCCCCGTCGAACCTAAACTCGACGCTGCCCAAATCAGTCAGCTGTCGTTTGCCGATGTGCTGAGTACTGGTCGCAGTAGCTTCAAAGGATCTGCCGCCTATCGGATCACCAATATCACGACCGGCGCAGAGCGTATCAATGGCGTGCTCATCGCCCCCGATGCGGTCTTTTCGTTCAATACCGAAGTCGGCGAAATCGACGAAGCCAACGGCTTTGTGCAGGGGTATGCGGTCGTCGGCAACCGTACCCAGCTCGAATGGGGCGGCGGCGTCTGTCAGGTGTCGACATCGATGTTCCGGGCGGCGTTCTATGCCGGATTGCCTATCGTCGAGCGCCATGCCCATCCGTATTACATCCGCTGGTACGACGAATACGCCTTCCCCGAGGCGGCAGGGCCGGGGTTGGATGCGGCGATTTTTACGGGTGAGTTAGACTTCCGGTTCCGCAACGACACGGGGAACTGGCTGTTGATCGAGACTGTGGTCGACGCCAAAAACCAGATTCTCGATGTTAATCTGCGTGGTGTGGCCAGCGGCAGAACGGTCCGGGTGGTCGGCCCCAAGATAACCGGCACGACGCCGGCCCCCAAAGACCCCGTCTATGTCGATGATCCGACGCTGCCGATGGGCGAGCTGAAGCAAACAGACAAAGCCAAAGAAGGCATGAACGTGGTGGTATTTCGCATTATCAGCCGCAACGCCAAAGATGCCCCGGGTGAAGAATACAGTACGAATTTCCGCCCGTGGCCAGACGTCTTTCTGCGCGGTACCGGCCCCAAAGCCACACCATCCACACCATAATGACAACCCCTTTGCACATCAGCGCTACCGACCTGGCCTGGCACCACCTCGATGTGGGGCGGGTGCGTGAGGCGTTCGCACAGGACGCTGAACGCGGTATCAGCCATCTGCTGCTCACCCCGCCGTGGCACCTACTGCAACCCCGTGCGCGCCACATCGACCGGGTGCTGATGGGGCAGTTGGAGCAGCTTTGCGACGCGGCACAGGCGGTCGGTCTGTGCGTCATCCCTGCGCTGCTGGCAGTACGCCGCAACGGGGTGTTGACGCTGCCCGATTGGCACAACGGCCCCGATGCAATCGGGTGGCTGACCGGCCGCACCCGGCAACCGGTGCGTACCACGGGTACCCCGGCACTCATCAACGACCGCCTGCAACCGCTCAATCTGGCCGACCCGTATGCGACCGAATCATGGCGCGAGGCGCAGCTGTTGCTGTTGCGCACGGTCATCGGCTACTTTGATGGGCACTCGGCAGTGACACATTGGCATATCGGCGACGGCTGGAGCCGCCTGGCCGACACGAGTGAGCGCCATGCCGAAGCCTGGTTACAGGCGGTGCACACGACCATCCGGCGCGTTGCGCCAAAAACCCCACTGCTCACGACCGTCGATGGCCCCAATCTGCTGGGGCATGCCTTGTCGGTCGAGCG
>CAIZHO010000618.1 GCA_903932805.1 uncultured Roseiflexaceae bacterium
TATCTGATCGCCTCTGACCACGGCTGGCTGGGCGGACTGGGGTTCTCTGCCTCGGCGCTGCGGCTGGCCGATCGTGACGAATGGATCGGCTGGGACGCCGCCACGCGCGGGCAACACCAGCACCGCGTCGTCGGCATGAGCCGCTTCCTCATTCGGACTTCGGTGCGTTGCCACAACCTGGCTTCGCGCGTGCTGGGCATGGCGTGTCGTGGCCTGGCCGAGGATTTCCAGGCCCAGTACGGATACCGCCCCTGGCTGCTCGAGAGCTTCGTGGACAGCGAGAACTTCGCGGGCACCTGCTACCGGGCCGCGAACTGGCTGGCCATCGGACAGAGTCAGGGCCGAGGCCGCCAGGACCGCCAACATCTGCGCACCAAGTCCGTCAAGGACATCTTCGTGTATGCGCTTGAGCCGCAGTTTCGTGAGCTCATGGGCGTGGCCCCACCGCCTCCGCCGGTGGCGCTGGGCATCGGTGAAGGTCTGGATGACGCCCAGTGGGCCGCCAATGAGTTTGGCGGCGCCGACCTCGGTGACCTGCGACTGGGCCAACGCCTGGTGCACAGTGCGGCCGCGCTGGCTGCGATGCCCGGGCGAGCGTTCTGCGGTGTGGCACAGGGCAATGTGGCGGCCACCAAGGGCTACTACCGGCTGATCGACAAGCCCGACGACTCGCCGCTGACCATGCAGGCGATCCTCGAGCCGCACCGCGCACGCACCGTGCAGCGCATGCGGGCGCAACCCACGGTGCTGTGCATCCAGGATGGCAGTGATCTGAACTACTCGGGGCTGGCGCAATGCGAGGGTCTGGGCTCCATCGGCACCAACCAGACCGGTGCCAAGAGTGGCGGGCTGCACCTGCACTCGACCCTGGCCGTGAGCACCGACGGCCTGCCGCTGGGCGTGCTGGGGGTGCAGTGCAGCGCGCCCGTTGCCAGACCCGAACAAGATGAGCGCACAGCGTGCGACATCCCGATCCAGGAGAAGAAGACCTTCTCCTGGATCCAGGGACTGCGCGAGTGCGTCGACGTAGCCCGGCAACTGCCCGATACGCGTCTGGTGTGCGTGATGGACCGAGAAGCTGATTTCTTCGAACTGTTCGACGAGCAGCGCAACATCGCCAGCAAGGGCAGCGCCCGCGTCGATTTGCTCGTGCGTGCTAAGCACGACCGCGCCACCTCGAAAAAAACCGCCAACAACACCGCCAAAAACACCGCCGGCCCGTCCCATCTGTTCGACAGCGTCAGACGCACTCCGGTGCGCGGTCGCGCACAGCTTGACGTGCCACGCCAGAGTGCACGGCCGAAAAAGAGCAAGCAAAAGGCCCGTGCCGGGCATCCGCGGCGCACCGCGCAGGTCGCAGTGCGATATCGCAAAGTCGAGTTCCGTCCACCGGCCAGCCACAGTGCCAAGCAAGCCATCACGCTGTGGGTTGTGCATGTGGCCGAATCGCGACAGCCTCGCCATGCTGAGCCCCTCGAGTGGTTTTTGCTGAGCACGCGAGAGATCACATCGGTCGAGCAGGCGCAGGAATGCTTGCGCTGGTATTGCCTGAGATGGCGCATCGAAGACTGGCATCGCGTGCTCAAGAGCGGCTGTCGAATCGAGGCCCTGCAGCACAAGACAGCCGAGCGGCTCAAACGCGCCATCGCCATCAACCTCGTCATTGCATGGCGAATCATGCTGATGACGCTGTTGGGCCGGCAATGCCCAGACCTGGCTGCCGAAGTGTTGTTCTCGGATATCGAAGTCGAGGTACTGCGGGCGTACGCAAAAAAAACGAACTCGCCCGCCCGTCCTGCTAGGCGAGGCAGTGCGTCTAGTCGCCCGCTTGGGCGGCTATCTCGGTCGCGCCAGCGACCCACCCCCGGGGCACCAATTGCTGTGGCAGGGCTACAGACAACTCCAGGCAATGTGTGACGGCTATTCGCTCAGACCGTGACGGCATTGCTGAA
>CAIZHO010000619.1 GCA_903932805.1 uncultured Roseiflexaceae bacterium
CCGCTACGGCGCACCACCATGCAGCCCAAAACCGCAGCACCCATCGATTACGACGACGAACTCGCCGCTATCCTCGAACGCCCCATCGATAGCGCTGTACCGGCACGACCCACTGCCACCCAAAAGAAGGCCATTCTGCCTGCACCAGTCGATACGTCTGTCACGAGTGATACAACCGAGCCAACCCCTGCCACACCTGCACGCCCTCCCGTGCCTATCAACACGCGTACGTCGATCCCGGGGGTCGCGGTCCAAACCAGCTTCGACATCCCCGAAAACGGGAGCTCTTACCGTGCCTGGGCACTTCCCTCGCCGGATTTGCTGCGCTATTCGGTCGAAGCCGAGGTACACGATGACGAGCACCGCAACAAGTCGCGGCTCATTGAGGACACCCTGGCCAGCTTCAAGGTCGAGGCTCGGGTGGTCAACATCAACGTTGGTCCTGCGGTCACGCAATATGAACTACAACCGGCTATTGGTGTCAAAGTCAACAAAATCACCACCCTCGACAAAGACTTGGCCCTCGCGCTCGCAGCACCATCGATCCGGATCGAGGCACCTATCCCCGGCAAATCAGTGGTTGGCATCGAAATCCCTAATTCGTCGATTAGTACGGTTGCATTACGCGACATTGTCGAAAGCGACGAATTCGTCCGATCCAAAGCCAAACTCCGTTTGCCACTGGGCAAGGACGTATCGGGCATGCCGATTGTCGCCGGGATGGAGCGTATGCCCCACCTCTTGGTCGCCGGCAGCACCGGCAGCGGTAAGTCGGTGGCCATCAACTGCTTCATCTGCGCGTTGCTGATGCGTCATACACCAGACGACCTCAAGTTCATTATGGTCGACCCCAAACGGGTCGAGCTGGTCGGTTACAACGGCATCCCACACCTCTTGGCACCTGTCGTGACCGAGGTCGAGCGCGTCGTCCCCACCCTCAAGTGGGCCGTGCGCGAGATGGAACGCCGCTACAAACTGTTTGCCAAAAACGGCGTGCGCAACCTCGACAGCTACCGTGCCTTGGCACGCGAACGCACCGACCTCGAAACAATGCCGTACATCGTCATCATCATCGACGAGCTCGCAGACCTGATGATGATGGCCCCCGACGATGTCGAGACACTCATCTGCCGGCTTGCCCAAATGGCCCGGGCAACCGGCATCCACCTCATCATTGCCACCCAACGCCCATCGGTCGATGTAGTGACGGGGCTCATCAAAGCCAACTTCCCCTCACGGATGGCGTTTGCGGTCACTTCACAAATCGACTCACGCGTGATCCTTGATCAGCCGGGTGCTGAGCAACTGCTTGGCCGCGGTGACATGCTGTTTACCCCGGCTGATTCGCCACGTACACTGCGCGTCCAAGGTACCTACCTCACCGACGACGAAGTCGAGCATATCGTGCGCTTTTGGCGCGCTGCCAAGCCCCCCGAAGACGATGCAATCACGACCTCGTCAGATACGGACGTATCCGATACACGCTCCCCTGCGGCGTATACCCCCACCCCGGTTGCCGACGACCTGCAACCCGAGTTGGCCCGTGTCGAACGCTTGCCAGTCAGCCCACGCGAGCCGGTGCCGCATGCCGACGATGCGATCCCTGCAGCGTTCGATGCCGACGAAGTGCTCGCGCCCATGCAGCCCATCGCCGAGTTCTTGTCTGCCACCGAGCAAGACGGCCTGCTGCCCGAGGCGATTCGCCTCGTCCAGCAGCACAAACGGGCATCGGCATCGTTGCTCCAGCGGCGCCTGCGGATCGGCTACAGCAAGGCGTCCCAACTCATCGATCTGCTCGAAGAACACGGCATCGTCGGCCCCGCCGAAGAAGGCCGCTCGCGTGAGGTCTTGTCGACCCCCGCAAACGGCCAGCGTGTACCCGGTAACGACGTCGACTAGACAATCTCGATGTCACACCCAAATGCTTTGCGGAATAATCCAGCCGCTCGGTTTGCGTCCCACACCTCGACGGTGTTGTCCCCAGCGGCTTGGGTCACCATACGCACGGTTTTGCCGATCTCGACATCGATGTTTTGGACAACCTGATTCTTGCGTCGCTCCAAGAACTCTGCCAGGCGCAGAATAGCCGACAATTTGGCGACCAGCACATCATCCCCCGGGTTCAGTACTGCTGCGTAAGTATCGACCGACACGTCGCCTTTGCGATGGTACCGGACCAACAACGCAAGAATCGCCACCTCGCGGTGGTCGAACCCCTGCATTGGACTATTAACCAACAAATACGCCCCGTGTTTGTGATGATCGTAGTAATTGACCGCATTGCCGATGTCGTGCAGAATCGCCGCATGCCCGAGCAGTTCGCGTGCGGTTGCATCAAACCCATGTAACGGGAAGAGTTGGTCAAACATCGACACCGCCAGCTCACGTACCTTGGCCGAGTGCGTCACCTCGTAGTTGTACAAACGCGCCAAATTCAGCACACTGAATGCACGAATATCGGGAATGAGCGGTGCGTGCTGCTGCATGAAGTGCTCAAAAAAGATGCCTTCGCGGAGTCCTTGCCCACTAATCACAATGCGCTTGTACTTGCCCCGGCGCATCACATCGGTCAAGATGGCGCTACCTGCCAAAATCAAATCAGCACGATCTTTGCTCAAGCCAGGGATATTTTCTCGTTGCTTGACCGACAACCCGCGGAACAGCTCGTATAACTCGTGGACACGTTCGCTGCTCAGTGCATGCCCATGGACGCGGTCGATGGGATGGTTGCGGAGCTTCTGGTCTATTTCGGCCAACGCCCGGATGGTACCGCCAATACCCGCCAACTCACCACCTTGACCCACCAACCACGGCACGTCGTCAAACTGGGCGGCAATGGCTTTTTCGAGAGATTTGCTATCTTTGGCGCTGATAGGGTCGCTTTTGACGTAGCGATCGGTCAGGCGAACCGCACCAATCGGGCGGCTGATACTCGCTTCGACGGCGCGTTGGCGCACCACGGTCACCTGCGTGCTCCCGCCGCCGATGTCAATCACGCTGCCGTTCCGCACATTCAACGTATTGATTGCACCCAAATATCCATAATAGGCTTCTTCGCTCGCAGTGAGCACTCTGAAGCGCAACCCTGCTTCTGCCTCGACACGATCAAGGAACTCTTCGCGATTGGTGGCCTCGCGCACCGCACTGGTTGCGACCGGAACAATCGTGTCGACCCCACTGCCACGACACATCTGATGGAAGAGTCGCATCGTTTTGATGGCACGCTTCATGGGAATTTCTTGGAGCTTCCCGTCTGCACCGATGCCATGCGCAAGCCGTACCGCCTCACGCACTTCATCGATGAGTTTATACGTCTGCTGTGGAATATACCCAACCACAATCATACGGGTGGTGTTCGAGCCCAAATCAATGATTGCGATGCGCTGTTGCATAACATCCCCGTATACCAATCTGATAGTATTGTACGCTACCGGTTCGGGTTTGAAGCAATTCAATGCGGATTGTTAGAGAAGTGCAACCTCACCGTGGTGCAGCCGACCGCGTTGACGATACGGCAACCAGCGTGCTATTCTTACCATCTGTAGTACAAAATCAAGGGAGGTCGTCCATGATCGCCGATTTTGGTCCCACCGGCACTCCACCCATGATTGGTCGCAAACTTACCATTCCCGAATGGCTTGGGTACATTGCATCATACCAATTCGGACCGGTCATGCCTTCCAAAGTGATTGTCCACCATACGTGGCGCCCTACCGTGGCACAGTGGCAAGGCCTCAAAAGCATGCAGGGCATGCAGCGGTACTTTTCGACCATGGGATGGACCGCAGCACCGCATTTTTTCGCTGCTCCTGACGGCATCTGGCTGTTTACCCCGATGCGTGAACTCGGCGTCCACGCCGGCCAAGGCAATGGCAACTTCAGCAAAGGCTGGTATACCCTGGGCCTCGAGATGGTGGGCGACTATGACGTCAATCGCCCCAGCGGAGCGGTATGGGAAAACACGACGGCCATTATTGGTGGTCTGGCACTCCGCCTCGGAATGAAACCAGCGCAACTGATCGGGTTTCACCGTGACTACAGCACCAAAACCTGCCCCGGCAAAGCCGTCACCCTCGATTGGGTCATCCCCGAGATAGAGCAGTGGCTACGGGTGAATCCTACGTTGCCGGCTATCAAGCCATTTGCCATTGGTACTCCTGCACCAGAAACGCAACAGCTCCAAAAGCAGCTGATGAGCCAGGCCTGGCAAATGCGCGGCAATGATTTCAGCGC
>CAIZHO010000620.1 GCA_903932805.1 uncultured Roseiflexaceae bacterium
GCAGTGACCCCGAGCAACCCTTGAATCTGTTGCAACGTAATCGTGCCGCCACCGTATGACATCAGCTGATCGAAGATGCTCAGTGCGTCGCGCATACTGCCGGTCGCAGCGCGCGCTATTGCTTCGGCTGCTCCGTCTTCGAGAGTGATGCCCTCTTGGACCGCAATCTCGCGCAGATGGACGACCGTGTCGGTCACATTGTGGCGGTTAAAGGTATAGCGTTGACAGCGCGACAAAATCGTCGCAGGTACTTTGTGGATCTCGGTGGTCGCCAAGATAAACATGGCATGATTGGGTGGCTCTTCGAGGGTTTTGAGCAACGCATTGAACGCCGCAGTCGACAGCATGTGCACTTCGTCGATGATGTAAACCTTGTAGCGGCCAATTGCCGGGCGGAACTGCACGCGCTCGATGATTTCGCGAGCATCATCGACACTGGTATGCGAGGCGGCGTCCATTTCGATGACGTCGACGGCACTGCCATCTGCAATAGACAGACACATGCTACAGCTGCCGCATGGCCGATCAGCTGGCTCGGCCATGCAGTTGACTGCCTTGGCGAGCAAACGAGCGACGGTCGTTTTGCCGACACCACGTGGCCCCGTAAATATATAGGCATGACCGATTCGCCCATCAACAATTGCGTTGCGCAATGTGCGGACGATATGTTCTTGGCCGACAAGTTCGTCGAATGTCTGTGATCGGTAGCGCCGATAGAGTGCTTGCGTCGCCATACTGCCTCCGTTGGTCTATTATATACAGATGTCCGTGCACATGTGAGGATGGAACTTTCGCCGCCCGCACACCGTCCTATTGAAATACCTGCATCTGTCGAGGGTGTGGTTGACATGCATTTGTGGAGGATCTATGAAAAAATTCCTCGTCGCCTCGAGTCTCGTGTTTTTGATGGCTTGCGGGAGCGCAGAGCAAGCGGCCAGTGACATGGCGTACAGTTCAGAACCCGCAATAGGTGCCCCAATGGAAGCACCCATCGCCGCTGACATGCCGATGGTCGAGAAGTCTGTCCCACCCGTAGATGGTGGCGTCGCTGGCTCTGGCTCTACTGCACCACTCAACCCGGGGGAACGTCTGGTAATCCGTGACGCATCGCTGGTCTTCCAGGTCGCTGATGTAGCTGCCGCCGATCAACAAATCCGCACCGCCGTCAGTGCTGCCAAAGGCTATGTGTTGAGTTCTTCGACCAACGGCACAGACGCTGATGCGGTCATCTACCTGACCCTCAAGGTTCCCAGTGACCAACTCGATGCAACCATCACGCTCGTCGAAAAGCTCGCAGACAAAGTGTTGTCGCGGAGCATGTCGGGCAGCGATGTCACCGAAGAGTACATCGACATGTCGGGTCGTCTGGTCGCCCAAGAAGCAGCCCGCGATCGCTTGCTTGAACTCCTCAAGAAAGCCGAAACCGTTGAAGCAGCCGTCGCCGTCAACAGCGCCTTGACCGACGTGCAGTCCCAAATCGAACAACTGTCGGGCCGCATGCGGTATCTGCGCCAAGGGTCACAGTTTTCTACGCTGACGGTCGAAATTCGTCCTATTCCAACCACACCTATCGTCAACCCCGAGGGCTGGCAGCCGCTCGAAGACGCCAAAATCGCCCTGCGCGGCTTGCTGGACTTCGCCCAGAACATCGGCACTTTCCTCATCGGGGTGGTGGTCTGGACCCCCATCTGGTTGCCGCTGCTGTTCCTCGCGCGCTACCTGCGCAAACGCTGGGTGACCCGCACCCCAACGCCACCGTCGGCCTAAACACCCACACCCGGTCCGCAGCGCCGTTGGCTCCATGCCAACGGCGGTTGTGTGTAGAATGCAGGTATGCGGATACTCGTCGTGCTGAGTTTTTATGCGCCTCACTGGACGGGGCTGACCAAATACGCGCAACGTGCCGCCGAAGGGTGGGCAGCGCTGGGCGACCAAGTGACAGTCGTCTGTAGCCAGCATGATCGCTCGTCTGCGCTCGACGAAAGCCTCAACGGGGTCCGTGTGGTCCGTTGCCCGACCCTCCTGCCGATAAGCCGTGCGGTCGTTGCACCGGGGTTCGTTCCGACAATCGCACGCCTCATCCCCCTGCATGACGTCGTCATCATTCATACCCCGCTCCCCGAGGCGCGTCTGGTGGGATGGCTCTGTCAGCGGAACCACGTTCCCTACACCTGTGTCCATCACGGCGACGTGGTCCTCCCAAAGGGACTACGCAACCGGTTGTACACCTCCCTGATGCGCCAGTCAGTGCTGCATGCGTTCGCGCATGCAGATGCACTTTGCACACACAGCACCGACTACGCCGACCATTCGCAGTGGCTCACTCCTGTGCGCTGGCGTGTCCGCGTGATTACTCCTCCGGTCACCATTGTTCCGTCCAAGGGTGCAGGTGCGCGCGAGAAATATGGAATCCCTGTTGACGCGTTTGTCGTCGGCATCGGTGGTCGGATGGTCCACGAAAAAGGCTTTGATCGGGTTTTTGCGCACCTCGAAGCGCTCAAGGCAACGATACCCAGCCTGCTCTTGCTGCATGTCGGGGCTCCACAAATGCCCTACGAACCGTCCCCCGCCACGCCGTTTGGGGCTTTTCGTTCGTTGGGGCTCCTCCGCGAAGACGAGGCCATGGCGTCGTTTTTTGCCTGTTGTGATGTGGTGCTCATGCCGTCGCGGAGCGACTGCTTCCCCAGTTTCGCCGTCGAGGCGTTGCGCTGCGGCGTGCCCATCCTTGTCCATGACACCCCTGGCCTCCGTTCGATTGTCTGGCAGGCAGACGCCGGTAGCGTTATCGACTGCACCGATCTGCAGGCACTCCAACAGGCACTCGCGATCCTCCCGTCACGACCCGACCCCGTGCAGATGGCATCTGTCTTTGACCCGTTGGCAAGCATTGCAACCCTCAGAGCGGTGCTCCAGCAGACCGTCGCAGCACGTACCCTTCCTCCTGCCACGCAGGCGGTCGTGACACGTCACCTTGCAAACGAAGTCGACATGGCCTATCGCCGCCGCGCCCAGACGTTGGTGCACTTTCTCGAGCTCAACGACGCACACGTCATCCTCGACTGCGGCTGCGGTCAAGGCGTGTATGTGCAGCTCCTGCGGTCGCTCACCACGGCAACAGTCGTCGGGGTCGATCGCGACCGCCAGCGCCTCTCCGAAGCACTGCCGCAGCCGGTCCTGATGGCTGACTTGGCGGCACTACCGTTCGCCCCAGCGTCCTTCGATCGGGTGTTGTTCTCTGAGGTCCTCGAACACATCCCCGCAGACGCTGCTGCGCTCCAGACCCTCTATGCCCTGCTTGTACCGGGCGGAGTGTTGGCCATCAGTGTGCCTTGCGCGCAGTATCCGTTCTGGTGGGACCCCATCTCGCGCATCCGCGAGATGCTGGGGATGCCACCGCTCCGCGCGCATCCGTGGATTGCCACCATCTGGTCTAACCACGTGCGCTTGTATACCCCAGCGCACCTAGCGGAACTCCTCGTCAGCGCGGGATTCGTGGTCGTAGAGATAGAACTGCAGACACGCGCGACGGTGCCGTTTGCACACTTCATCGTCTATAGCATCGGCAAAGCATTGCTGGACCGGCAGATCCTCTCGCACCGATGGCGCGCCTACGCCGATCGCCGCATGGGGGCAGCCAACGATGGGCGTTGGTGGCATCCGTTCAATCTGCTCCGGGCTGTGTTTCGATGGTGCGATCTGCCCAATGATCGGCGTATCGATCAACGCGGCCCAGGCGTCATCATCGTCGCCAAAGCCCGCAAACCTCAGGCAGATGCGCCGTTGTAGCGCACCAGTGCCTTGGTCCACACGAATCGGGTCACCACAAAGAACCCCAAGGTGACCGCCGCCTGGATGGCCACATTACTCATGTTGATGCGCCCAATGATGACCTCAGCCGGCACCGTGACCGCAAATGCCATCGGTACCAAATAGGTCAAAATAACCCGCATCCAGCGTGGGTAAATGTCGACCGGCAAGCGACCAGCCGAAGCGATGTTGTCGAACAGTTCGAAAATGTTGTCGACCCGGATAACCCAGAACGCAATACAGCTCATCAACAACCACATCGTATAAATCAGCACAATGCCCAGCAGTAACGTCAACGCAAACAACACAACCTGTCCTACATCCAACGGCGCACCAAGGCGCACGAGGCCGTCGATGAGGATGGCAACTCCAGCCATGATGTCGACAAACTGCCAGATTCGCACCTCGCGGATGCTAATCTGCACCTGCGCATCGATCGGTTTGAGCAACACAAAATCAAACGTGCCCTTTTGGATGTCGGTCATCAGTCGTTCGATGTTGGGCTGGATGCTCATCTGCACCACCGCCGTCAATATCGTATATATTCCCAGCAATGATTGGAGCTCGTAGCGACTCCAGCCGCCCAGGGATTCGGTCTGCGCATAGACCAGACTCAAC
>CAIZHO010000621.1 GCA_903932805.1 uncultured Roseiflexaceae bacterium
CCCCTGATGCCGGGAATACCCCGTCGACTCCCCCCGCCTGCAATACCCTCAATCCACGCACCCAAGACTGGTCGCGCGTGTTCGTCTATGGCACCTTGCCCACCACGCTGATGCGACTCGTCAGCACGGCTCTGTATGGCGCAGACGCCCGCCCGCTTGACATCCGCAATGTGGGCCGGACCATTGCCTGCTTCTCCGAGATAGTTGCAATCCTGATGGTCTATCTGTTGGCGCGTGCGCTGACGGTGCGTCCGTTGGCTGCCGTGGCGGCACTGCTCTATGCGCTCGCGCCGTTGCCCATCCAGCTCAGTCATTTTGCTACGGTCGATGCCATGGCCAGCCCGTGGGTCCTCGCGGCGCTGGCGCTCGCGGTGCGCCTGCCGCGACTGCGCTGGCCGGGTTGGCTGGCGCTGGCGCTGTGCATTGCGGTGGCAGCGGCGATGCGTATCACGCTGCTCAGCCTGTGGGTGCTGGTACCCCTGCACTGGCTGGTTGTACGACAACTCCCGACCCGACGACAGGTTGGGCAGGTGGTGCTGGCGGGCTGTCTGTCGCTCGTCGGGTTGTGGCTGTGCGACCCGACGATATGGAACGGCTGGTGGTTCGACGCGCGCTGGCTCCACGACATTGTGCTCGCCGGCCGGCTGGTCAACGGGATGGTCGACACGCCGCCGACGTACCAATGGTCGTGGCAGACGCCCTTCGTTTATCCGCTGATGCAAATGGGCTGGTGGGGGATGGGGCCGCTGCTGTTGCTGGCGGCGACTCTGGGCTGGCTGTGGCAGAGTCTGCAGCCGCGCCGGCGGGTCTGGCTGTTGTGGCTGTGGGTGACCCTGTATCTGCTCTGGCAGGGGGCAGTTTTTGGCATGACGATGCGCTACTATCTGCCCGTCTATGGCGCGGCCTGCGTGTTGGCCATGGTCGGGTTGGGTCGGCTGGCACGGCCGTGGCGCACGCTCTGTGTGTCGCTCCTCGTGCTCGGGACTGCGCTGATGGCCGTCGGCTGGAGTGGCGTGTATGCAACCGAACACCCGCGGATCGTGGCCAGCCGCTGGATGTATGCGCAGATCCCCGCAGGGGCGACGTTGGCTGTCGAAGAGTGGGACGATGTCTTGCCGTTGACGTTTTCGCAGAGAGAACGACCGCAGCGCTACACCGTCGTGTCGTTGCCGGTCTATGACGCCGACCGGCCGGCCAAATACTTGGCAACCGACCCTGAACGGCGCGGCATCATCGACCTGCTGGATCAGGCAGAGTATGTGATTGTGAGCAGTGCACGTGCAGAGGCGGTCATCCGCGCGATGCCGGCCCGGTTCCCCATTATGGAGCGCTATTACCGTGCTCTGGCGGACGGCTCACTCGGCTATGTGCCGGTGTTCCGGGCGGAGCGCTGGCCACAGATCGGGCCGTGGCAGTGGGATACGCGTCGCGCCGAAGAAGCGTTTTCGGTCTATGACCACCCGCAGGTCGTCATCTATGCCAAAACCGCGCAGTACAGCCACGCCCGCGCCGTCGCCCTGCTGACCGACCCGCCGCTCTGGAGCAGTGTGGCCGCGGTCGATACCCGCACCTACCGCGCCTGGCCGCACCTCGGTGCCGTGGCGACGGCCGATTGGCAGCGCTGGCGCACACAGCCACTGCCGACACCCATGCCCAGCTGGCTGACGATCCTGTGTGCCATCACACTAGGAGTCCTCGCACTACGGCGCTGGTCGCTACAGCGGGTGGCTGGTATCAGTGCAGTAACCGCGCTCATCGGCCTCGTCCTGTGGCGTGTCGAAGCGCCGGTGGTCGTACAGCAGATCGCCGTGCTCATCC
>CAIZHO010000622.1 GCA_903932805.1 uncultured Roseiflexaceae bacterium
CCAATCCCCGTCATCATGGTGCTGGCGTTATCACCGGTGTTCGGCACCACAACGGTACCAGACATCATCCCGACACCACGGGACATCCACATCGATGGGAGAATGGCGCCGATCAAGCCAGCCAAAAAGGTCCCGATAATCAAAAAGGCAATGGTGTACTTCGACATGACAATCTTCTTTCACTAAGAGTCCATCAGAGAGACGCCACGGGTATGGCGAAAGTTTCGCTCCCGCAGCCCTCTCATGAAACGTTAAATTCCGTACAATTCGCTGTACTTCGCTTTGAGGTAGCGGAAGTACGGCTCGACGCTCAAATCCTGGCCCGTGACGCGTTTGAGCGTCGTCGGTGCGTCATAGCGACGACCGGTGGAATAGAGATTTTTTTGGAGCCAGGCAAGCAACGGCTGGTAGTTCCCCTGTGCAATTTCGGGGGTTATACTTGCGTCCTTTTGCTGGGCAGCCTCGAAAATCTGAGCGGACATCACGTTGCCAATGGTGTACCCTTGGAACGAACCGCCGACGATACCCGCATACCAATGCACGTCCTGCAAGACGCCATCTTTGTCGTCTTTGGGGGTAATCCCCAAATCGCTGGTGTATTTGTCGTGCCAAACTTCGGCCAAGTCACGCACGTTGAGTGAACCCTCGAGCAATCCGAGTTCGAGCTCGAAGCGGATGATGACGTGCAGGTTGTAGGTCACTTCGTCGGCATCGGTGCGGATCAGCGAGCGCTGGACCTTGTTGATGGCGCGGTAGAAGGTCTCGAGCGAGACGTCTTTGAGTTGTGCTGGGAAGGCTGCTTGCAGGCTGGGGTAATTGTGCTGCCAGAAGGTCCGCGAGCGGCCGATTTGGTTTTCCCAGAGACGTGATTGACTCTCGTGAACACCACTCGATGTGCCATTCGCCAACGGCGTCCCCTCGAGCTCGAAGGCGACTCCTTGTTCGTACATCGCATGGCCGCATTCGTGGATAACGCTAAAGATACAATCGCCCAAATCGTTCTCTCGCGCACGGGTCGTGATTCGGATATCACCGTGGTGGAGGCGAATCTCGAACGGATGCGGGGCGGTATCGAGGCGCCCGCGATTGAAGTCGTAGCCCACTTGTTCTGCGATTGTGCGGGCATAGGTCAATTGCTGGTCGATGGGGAACGGCCCAGCCAAACAGCTGTCGTCGATCTGTTGTTTTTTGCTGATGGCGTCGACCATCGGAATGAGCCCTTCACGCAGTGATTTGAATAGCGGCCGCAGCGTCGCAACGTTCATCCCGCTATCGTGCATGTCAATGAGCGAGTCCATGACATGCGCGCCTTGGGGGAAGAATCCGGCATACTGGCGGCTCATTTCGACTGTCTTTTCGAGGAACGGGACGACTTTTTTGAAGTCGTTGGCCGGACGTGCCTGTGCCCACGCCATATAGCTCGTGTTGATATGCTCGGTCATCTTGCCGACAAATTCGGTCGGGACGCGTGTCGCGTCGGCATAGTCTTTGGCAGTGACACGCACGATTGCGCTGTCGATGCTGTCTGGATCCCACTGCTCGGCTTGCTTCTGGAGTTTTTCGAGCAGGTGACCAATCTCGGGGTCGGTCATTTTCTCGTGGGTGAGTTTGGACATCAGCGCCATCTGACGGCCACGTCCTTCACCACCACGACGCAGTAGCGACAAGGAGTTAGCTACATCAGGCTTTGCTTCAAAGTTAGA
>CAIZHO010000623.1 GCA_903932805.1 uncultured Roseiflexaceae bacterium
GGGATGCGGATGAGTTCTTTGAGGTGTTCGAGGTGTTGGTCGGTGTGTGTGGCGGCATACTGCAGGGCGGCGTTACTCATTGGAGGTCCCTTTCAGACGAAAGAATGGCGAATTCCGCGCGTGACGAGCACGGCGGTGGCGTAATGGGTTAGGTGATGCGACCGAACTGCCGTGCGAACAAATCTAATCGCATGCTGACAATGGTCGGTCTGCCATGGGGGCAGGTGCGCGGATTGGCGCATTGCTGCATCTGCGTCAGCAGTGCTTGCTGTTCGGCGACTGATAACCGCTGCCCCGCCCGTATGGAAGTATGGCAGGCGAGCGTAATCAGCATTTTTTCACGCCAGTCGCTGGGGAGTGTCCCGCCGGCATCCCGCAGGGCTGCTGCGATCTGGAGGAGCGCTGCTTCGGTTTTGATCGGTGCGACGGTGGCGGGTATCGCATGGACCATGATGTCATTGCCGTCTTCGCCGATGCGGAACCCCCACTGCAACACATCGTCGCGATGCTGAATCAGCAACAATGCATCCTGTGGCACCATGGCGATGCGGTGGGGGATCAACAACGGTTGTACTTCGATTTTGCCGTTGGCATGTTGGGTCATCAGGCGTTCGTAGTTGATGCGTTCGTGGGCGGCGTGCTGGTCAATGATGTAGAGCTCGTGACTCGGTGATTCGCAGAGTATGTACAACCCTGCCAACTGACCGATAATCTGCAACTCGGGCAACGGACCGTGGAGCGCTTCGCGGGTTTGAGCCGCGACGGTGGCGAGCGCTTGTCCTGCTGCCTGGATGTCAACGGGAGTGCGCGGGTAGGGCTGAAACGACTGTTGGGCCGGGGGAACGACGGGCTCGGGGAACAAATCTTCTTCGCGGCTGCGCGTGCTCGGGCGATACCCGCTGCTCCCTCCGGTGCGTGGCGGAGTTCCACCTGTACGATCGAGATCGGTCAAGTAGTTCAATCGTTGTTCGCGTGTCGATGGCTGCGGTGCCTCGGGAGCCGCTTGGTCTGTGTTTGGGATGGGCACGGTCCAGCCTTGGACGGCCGGCGTCGCATGGATGACGGTCCGAATGGCATCGGCGACGTGGCTCCGGACATAGTCGGGGTCGCGGAACTTGACTTCGGTCTTGGCAGGATGCACATTGACGTCGACGGTACTCGGATCGATGGTCAACGCCACCATGACAATGGGGAACCGGCCTTTCATCAAAACCGTGTGGTATGCATCGTCAAACATCCCCGCAATCGCACCACGGGCCGCAATCGTACGGCCATTGACACTGATGTGCATCGCTTCACGCGTGTTGCGATGTGCAGTAGCGTCCGATACATACCCGTGCAGACCAATCTGGTATGGCCCGCTGCCTGCATCGTAGGCAATTGGCAGCAAATGGTTGACCACATCAACCCCATAGACCGCAACGGCGACCGCACGCAAATCACCACTGCCATCGGTTTGGACGCGCGGTTTGTGATCGACCAATAGCTTGAACCGAATGGCGGGGTATGCCAAGGCATAGTGGGTGATGACCGCAGCGATGGCAGCAGCCTCAGCGCCGGCAGAACGAAGGAACTGGCGCCGCACCGGCAAGTTGTAGAACAAATTGCGGATCACGAACGTCGTGCCTACCGGTGCGCCGACCGTACGTTTGTCTTGGATTTCGCTGCCGGCGATGCGGAGCTCGACGCCATTTGCTGCATCACGATGGCGACTGGTACAACTGACCTGGGCGACCGCAGCAATCGATGGCAACGCCTCGCCACGGAACCCCAACGTCGCGATGTTGAACAGATCTTCAGCATGCACGAGTTTCGATGTGGCATGGCGCGCAAACGCCGTTTCGATTTGGTCTGCCGGGATGCCAGAGCCGTTGTCGCGGATCACCAGCTCCTGCACACCACCACCTTGCAGCTCGACCGTGATCTCGCTCGCGCCAGCATCGATGGCGTTTTCGACAAGTTCTTTGACGACCGACGCCGGTCGTTCAACGACTTCACCAGCGGCTATTTGGGCTGCAATGGCAGGGGGCAGAATACGAATCATGAGCGCCTCTGTGTGGTTTTCTGTATTATAGTACCAACCTCCCGGCGTACCGCCACAAAAGAAAGTTCATCCATATGCGTCACTGGCTGACTCGAGCCTGGGCCGTTGTCTGGCCCATTTTGCGTGATGGAGCGCTGATGACCACCGGCGCCGTCGTGATTGCGTTGGCCACACGGATGTTCCTTATCCCCAATGATGTTGTCTCTGGCGGGGTGACGGGGATTGCCTTCATGGTGAGTAGCCTGTTGCCCATCCCGGTGTCGATGGGTGTGTTGATGGTTGCCTTCAATGTGCCCATTTTGCTCGTGGCAATGCGCTATTTGGGTGGGTGGCGGTTTGCCCTGCGCACCCTCTATACCATTGGTCTCATGTCGCTGACGATAGATTATGCGGCACCATTCGTCCCGACGGTGACCGAGGACCCGTTACTCTACTGTTTGTACGGCGGCGTATTGGCGGGCATCGGTGGTGGGTTGATTTTTCGGGCACGCAGTAGTGGCGGTGGCTTCGACATGATTGCGCGCTTGATTGAACTGCGCTGGGGCATTCCCCCTGGACGGAGCTCACTGTACCTCAA
>CAIZHO010000624.1 GCA_903932805.1 uncultured Roseiflexaceae bacterium
CTGAGAAAAGCAAAAATCTAGAGTGGGTTTTTGCTGGCGGTGCCTTGGTAGCGCGGATATTGGGGCAGGGTCTGGCGGATTTTGTCGATGCGGATCATGGTGCGTGGCTCGAGCGGGGCGGCCTCGATGGGGACGATGTCGCGGAGCTGACCGCCGAGGGTCTTGATGGCCTTGGTGGCGTCGGCGACCTCTTGCTCGGGGTTGGGGCCTTTGGGGGCATAGACGACGCCGTTGACGGCGCACAGGGGCAGCAGGTACTCGACCAGGGTGCGCAATTCGGCGACGGCGCGGGCAGTCGACAGGTCGTACTGGCCACGGTAATCCCAGTTGTGGCCGATGACTTCGGCGCGCTCGGCGATGATGTGGACGTTTGTGAGCTCGAGCTTTTCGGCGACGTGGACGAGGAACTTGCACTTTTTGGCGATGCTCTCGGCCAGGGTGACGTGCGTCGTGGGCCACATGATGGCCAAGATGATGCCGGGGATGCCGGCGCCGGTGCCCACGTCGATCATGCGCTTGGGCGGGGTGGCCCAAAACGGCAGGTAGGTGAGGGCGTCGAGGACGTGTTTGGTGACCATCTGGGCGGGGTCTTTGATGGCGGTCAGATTGAGCATCTCGTTCCACTCGCGGAGCGTCTCGAGGTAGGTCACCAAGGCCGCCCGTTGGGTAGGCGTGATGGCGATCATATGCCGGGCGAGGTAAGTGTCGATGGGGCCAAAAAATTCAATCACGCTGCACTCCGATAGAGCCCGTGCTGGGCGATATAGTTGGCCACCGCTGGAGGCACGAGGTCGTCGATGGGGAGGGATGCTGCGCAACGCTGCCGGATGCGGCTACTCGAGATATCGTATGCGGGCGCCACAATCGCATGCATGCGCCCGACGAACGCCGGGATCGCGCGGGTGATGGCAGCGTCGTCGCAGGTACTCCCAGGTCGATTGACCACGGCGAGTTCACAGCATGCGCCGAGGTCGGCCGCCCGATACCACTGCGGCAACAATGCGGCTGCGTCGGCCCCGAGGATGAGCGTGAGCTGGGTGTCGTGAGTGGCCAGGGCTTCGAGCGTGTCGATGGTGTACGACGGCCCGGTGCGTTGCAGCTCGATGTCGCTGACGCGAAAAAGGGGATCGGCGCTAGCTGCCAGGGTACACATCGCGAGCCGTTGCTGGCTGCTAGCCTGCGGGGCGGCGCGGTGTGGGGGTGTGCGGCTCGGGATGAGCAGAATCTGCGCCAGCCCGAGCTGTGTGGCTACTTGGCGGCCGATGTGGAGGTGGCCGTTGTGGATGGGGTCGTAGGTCCCCCCAAGAATCCCAATGCGCATGCACTCGCTCGCTGTGGTGTGTTGGCGTCATTATCGCAGATTCGTCGCTGTGCTGCGTGACGAGGGGTGACGCGTGGGGATGCGCCGAAGGGCGTTTTTCCTTGACAGATAGCAGAATAAGCACTATCGTAGTATGTGTTTGTGAAAAAGAGGCGCCCTGCGCCGACGACGACTCAGAGCCATCACGGATGGTTCGCGTCTTAAGGATGACAGCATGACAGACAGCTCCCATACGCCCACATGGACATCGCCTTTCCCGACCAACGAGATAATGACCTTCACCATTGCCGGCGAGTCGACGAGTGAATTCGTCAACCAATTTGCCCTGCGCCTGCGCGATATCATTGTCGCCAAGGGCCACACGTTTGCGGCCAACGCCGTCGATGCATCGGGCGAAGTCAAGCTCAACGATCCGTTGCGCCTCGTGCTCAACATGTGCAACGTCGAAAAGCCTAAGCCGGTCAATCGCAAGGGCCAGGGCACGTTTGTGGCGTCGATTTTTGAGGGTGCGGGCAACGAAGCGAGCGTGATGCACGCGGCGTATCCATTGCTGGTGCGCTCGATTTCGAACCTGATTATCTACAACACCATCCGTGACGGCGTGCGCGAGAGCCACTTCATTACCCCCGAGCAGGGCCATTATGTGGTCAAGCACACCGGTAATCTGGCAACAGACTACGAAAACATGTACAAGCGTGTGACCCCATTGGCACTGAGCCACTTGGTCATCAACAACGACTACATCAAAAACTTACCACAGGCGTTGTGGGGCGGCGAACAGCCAATGCGCGACATCTGTGATGCCGGCAAGCGCCTCGACACGATGGGCCTGTTGCCGTCACCAAC
>CAIZHO010000625.1 GCA_903932805.1 uncultured Roseiflexaceae bacterium
GCGATCAAGGCCTGCGAAGTGCTCGGCATGGAGCCCAGCAAGCCCAATATTCTGCGTATCGGAAGCATCATTGAAGAGGGTTTGCCCGACCTGATCCGCATCCCGACCCGGCCCGAGGCCAAGCCCATAGGCAAGAAGTACGGCGAGCTCAAGGTGATGGCCAATGGCACACAGATTGGCGGCGAGGACATTCTGGTCGAAAACGAGGCTCCTTCCTATGCTTGAACAAACCACGGTTCGCACCAAGGCGACGGGCGACACCTACTCTGACTTGATGATCCAGGGTGACACCTTTGGCAAGTCTGCCGCGCCTGGCTCGGACCTGGACAGCCCAGCAGCACACACCGAGCACTCCAAGCTGATGTCGTGGTTCTTGTTGGAGCGTGACAAGCAGAGCTCCAACCGGCACGAAATGGCGCTGGATCAGGACTTTTACGACAACATGCAATGGGACCCGGAAGACGCCGTTACCTTGCGTGACCGTGGGCAAATGCCGCTGGTTTACAACGAAGTGGCACCAATGGTGGACTGGATCATTGGCACCGAGCGCCGGGCCCGGGTGGATTGGAAAGTGTTTCCGCGTACCGAGGATGACGTGGACATGGCCGACACCAAGACCAAGGTGCTCAAGTATGTGAGCGACATCAACCGGGTGCCGTTTACCCGCTCCCGCTCATTTGCTGATGCCGTGAAGGTGGGCGTTGGCTGGATGGATGACGGCGTGCGCGATGACCCGACGCAGGACGTTCTGTTCAGCAAGTACGAGGATTGGCGCAATGTGCTCTGGGACTCAGCCTGCTACGACCTGGACCTGGGCGATGCGCGCTATATCTTCCGCTGGCGCTGGGTTGACGAAGACATTGGCTGCATGATGTTTGCCGATCGCAAGGAGCAGATCCTTTCCGCAATCCGTGATGTGGGCAACATGGAGCGCTATGACGAGGATGATGTGTCGGGGTTCTACGACACCGGCAACAACAATGATCACAACGGCTCGATTCTGTCGGCCGGCACCTACGCCATGCACGATGCAAAGCGCCGGCGCGTGAAGCTGATCGAGTGCCAGTACCGAAAGCCTACCTCCGTCAAGATTGTGGCCGATGGTCCGCTCAAGGGCCAGTTTGTGCACGATCAGGACCTGGCCATGCTGCACGCGCTGGCTCAGCATGGATCCTCTATCACCGAGCGGGTGATGATGCGGACGCACTTTGCTGTGTTCACCGAGGCGTCGATGATCTCCATGGGCGCCAGCATCTACCGGCATAACCGCTACAGCCTGACGCCGATCTGGTGCTATCGGCGCGGCAAGGACCGCCTGCCCTATGGCGTGATTCGCCGGGTGCGTGACATTCAGCAGGACTTGAACAAGCGCGCCAGCAAGGCGCTGTTCCTGATCAACACGAATCAGGTGATTGCCGATGAGGGCGCGGTGGATGACTGGAACACGCTGCGCGACGAGGTTGACCGGCCGGATGGAATGATCGTCAAGAAGGCCGGCAAGAGTATCGATATTCGGCGCGATACGGATCAGTCTGCCGGCCAGATCAACATGATGACGCTGGCCCAGAGCACGATTCAGCGAGCATCTGGTGTCAGCAACGAGAATCTTGGAAGACAAACCAATGCCACATCAGGTATCGCAATCCAGGCGCGTCAACTGCAGGGATCCGTGGTTACGACTGAGCCTTTTGATAATCTTCGCCTGGCAATTCAGGTTCAAGGCGAGAAACAACTCTCGCTCACCGAGCAGTTCTACACGGAAGAGAAGGTAGTTCGCCTGACCGGTGCGCGCGGCGCGATTGAGTGGGTGAAGATCAACACGCCAGAGATCCAACCGGACGGGACAACGCGCTACCTGAACGACATCACGGCCACCGCGGCTGACTTTGTGGTGGCGGAACAGGATTACAACGGTACGATTCGGCAAGTGATGTTTGAGCAACTCGGGAAGATGGCTGAGCGTATGCCGCCCGAAGTGTCGTTGCGCCTGCTGCGCATGGCGATGGAGTTCTCTGACATGCCCAACAAGGACGAGATTGCCGAACAGATCAGGCAGATCACCGGCGAGCAGGATCCGAACAAGAAGATGACGCCAGAGCAGGCGCAGCAACAAGCCCAGCAGATGCAGCAGCAGGCCGAGGCAGTGGATATGCAGCGCAAGACGGCTCTGGCCGCGCTGGAAGAGCAGAGTGCCAAGGTGCGGCTGATCAATGCCCAGGCTGAAAAGATGTTGTCCGAATCAGGGCAGGGCGACCCAGCGATGCAAGGGCAGTTGCGCCAAATCCAGACCGAAGCCGCCCGGCAGATTGAAAAGCTCTCGCAAGAGCTTCGCAAAGCTCAGACCGAACTGGCGAACAGAACAATGCAGATCAACCGCGAAAGCGATGTCAAGCTGGAGTGCGCGCGCATCGACGCCGATACCAAGCTGCAAGTGGCAGAACTGCAGGCGGTCAACGATAAGCAAGTACAGGCGCTTGAGGCGCGCATGGAAGACATTGCGCGCATTGTTGACGAGGCAAAGAGTACGGCCTGACGTGCCAAGGATGGCAATCTAGGACTTCTTGATCAAAGCATTGCCCGGCCACAGCGCCGGGTCTTTTTGGAGCATAAACATGGCAAAAGGTAACAGCATTGCATCGTCCAGCAGCGATGACTGGCGCATTGAGAGCGATCTCAGCACTTTGCTTGAGGCCGAAAAGATCGAGAAGGATCCCAAGCGCATGGCCAAGGTGCGCGCACTGGCCAAACAAAAGATGCTCGACGTTGCGACCATCGCAGCAGAAGACGGTAAAGACGGCTCGTAGCCTTTTGCCATTCAACAACCGTAAACGGTTATTCATCACCCAGATTCGACAGTTTTCTTAACCACCACGCAGGAGTGTGATATGCCAGCCGAACTTGACCCCCATATTCTCGCCCAGATGACCGAAGAAGAGCGATCGGCCATTGAAGAGAAGCAGACCCCCGAAGAGATTGCGGCCATTGCCGCGATTGCCAATGGGTCTGAGGACGATGATGACGAAGACGAAGACGAAGAGGATGACGCCGGCGCTGCCACTGCTGCCGCCAAGACCGATCCCGACCCGACCGCTGCCCCTGCGAAAAGCGATGCTGCACCAGCAGCCACCGAAGCAGTGGCGGACAACTCTTTCACGCCGACCTACCAGTCCAAGCTGCCTGATGACTTTGAAGCCCAGGTAACGGCGATCAAGGAGCAGTCTGATGCGCTTGCCGCCAAGTTCAAGGGCGGGGAAATGGATTTTGATCAGTACCGTATCGAGGCCGAAGCGCTGGCAAAGTCAGAGCGTGCGCTCGATGCCGTGGCGCTCAAGGCTTCGCTGTCTCAGGAAATGTCAGCCCAGACTGCCGAACAGCAATGGAATCACACTGTTTCCAGGTTCATGTCGGTAGCTGCCAAGGCGGAAGTCGGCGCCATTGACTACAGAACAGATGCAGCCAAGAACAAAGACCTGGACCTGTTTGTTAAGTCTCTGGCC
>CAIZHO010000626.1 GCA_903932805.1 uncultured Roseiflexaceae bacterium
CAACAATTGCATCGAGCGGTGTTGTTGCGTGGTCTCGCTTTCATCATCGTGGTATGGCTTGGAACAGCACTGGTATGGCCTTGGATTGCAACACATGCTGATGGATTGTTTGCGTGGGTGCTGGTGGGCAGTGGATTTGTCAGCATGTATGCCCTGATGGTGATGGTCTGGTATACAGCGCTACCGTGGGTGGTGTATCAGATGCGTCGGTATGGATTGAACGTACGTTGGTCGCGCCATCGTGCACGGATGTGTGTTGATGGGTTGAGTGTCGTCGCTGGGGCGCTGTGTGGCTGGATGGTTGCATACTAGAGAGGGACCGGAGATGCGTACACCACAGAAGTTACTCCCGATTACCCGTCGCGAGATCGGTTCTGGACTGGCTTTTGCCGAAGAGCACGATCTGCAGCGGTTGGCGCGGTGGGCGGCAGAAGGCTGGCGATTGGTGCAGATTCGTGGGTTGTACATGGTGCTCGAGCAGGCCCCACCCGAGCAGTGCGTTTTTGCCATTGACTACCAAGCAACGCCTGACCCAGAGTACTTCGAAGTCTGCGCAACTGCAGGATGGACACATGTGCTCTCGGTCGAACAGCACATCCATCTCTTTCGTGCAGTTCCTGGTAGCCAGTCGATTTTTAGTGCCAACGATGCGATCGGCAAATATGAACGGGCGGCACGGATGTTTGCAAGACCTGCATTGTGGAGCAGTGTCGTGCTGGTACTGAGCATCTGTGTTGTCTTACTCAGCGGACAGCCATGGTTGGCGGCCGCTGTCGACCGTGCCGTGCTGACTACCATTGAATGGATGAGTGTCCTGTTGGTGACGATTGCTGGGACCTTGTGGGTGTTCACCGCATTGCCATGGAGTGCATATCGCCTGCGCGCGAGTGGGTATGCGCTGCAGTGGAGTCGGTTGGCATATGTCGCGGTGTTTGCTGTGTGCGGTGCATGTATCGGGTATTTTGTTGGCGCACGGGTTGCCGGAGCGGGATGGTAACAAGAAAGGAGCGCGTGTATGAATTGGGTACGAAACACAGAGTCGGGCAACAGCAAGTGGTGGAGCTGGTGGGTCGGGATTGTGGTCATTCTGGTCTTTTATGCGGTGCTGGGCGCAATCCCCGTTGGGATCGGCGCTGCGACTGGGTTGATAGAACTCGACGGGAGCGGCAGTCTCATGGGTGGTTCGGCCAATCCCATCCAATTTGTGCTGCTCATGTTCTCGCCGATTATGCTCTTTGTGGGTGTATGGGTGGCACAACGCCTGGTACATCGCCGTTCACTCAGCGCATTGTTGAGCGCCAATGGATTTCGCTGGCCATTGGTGTGGCAGGGGATGGGCATCTGGTTGGCACTCGGGATACTCATCACGCTCGTCGAGTGGGTATTGCACCCCGATCGGTATCGTTGGTCGTTTGCGTTCGACCAGTGGATCATGATCGCACCATTGGTGCTGTTGCTGATTCCCTTCCAAGCAGCCGGCGAAGAGCTCTTCTTCCGTGGGTATCTGATGCAGGCAATCGCGCGTCTGCGCGCGCATCCGGTCCTATTGGTGCTTGCCTCAGGGGTCTTGTTTATGCTGCCCCATCTCGCTAATCCCGAAATGAGTAATGCGTTGGGTGGTCAGTTGCCGATGGCGTTGAACTACTTTTTGATGGGTGTCGGCTTGGGGTGGGTGAGTCTGCGTGACAATGGTGTCGAACGTGCCATTGGAATCCATGTGGTCAATAACCTCTATGCAGGCGTCGCAGTGGGATACGCCAATTCTGTCCTGTCGACACCAACGTTCTTCGAGGCGAATGTCATCGATGGCTGGTTTGGCGTAGGAGCCATCGTCTGTGCGTTTGCAGTGGTCCTTGCAATCAAACCCCGACCCTGAGTTTTGAACCAAACTGCCAGCGCCCGCCGGCGCGCGTTGGCAGTTTTTCTGATTTTTTCATGAACTAAATATATTTGTAAAAACACAAATATTACTCGTATTCATTCTTTCGTAATGTTTACGCTGGCCTACGGACAAGAAAAGCGTGTGCTATCGCATGCATTGTCTCAATGCAATGAAAATGATTTATTGACTGTGGAGTGAGCGCAAAAAAACGCAACAGTGTCGGTATAAACGCATATATCTGCGCGTCGCTGCGGAGACAGATTCTGGCTGATTGCCGGGGCATGTGAAAGAGATTACAATACAAGGACAAAACAGCATTGTTGACGAGGGAATCATGAGTAGCCGCTTTAGCGAGATGCGGATTTTCAGTGGCAGTGGCAATCCCGCCATTGCGCAAGCCATTGCAGATCGGCTCGGTGTGACCCTCGGTGATATTACCCTCACCAAATACCCCAACGACAACTTGTTCGCACGGCTCAACGAAAGTGTGCGCGAAAAAGACATCTTTATTGTGCAATCGCTGACTGCTCCGTTGAGTGATCGCATCATGGAGCTGTTGATTATGCTCGATGCATGTCGGCGTTCTGCCGCAGGGCGGGTAACTGCGGTGCTGCCGTTTTATGCATATGGGCGGACCGATAAGCGCGATCAGCCACGGGTGCCGATTACTGCCCGTCTCATGGCCGATATGATTCAGACGGCTGGAGCACAGCAGGTCATTACCCTCGACCTTCATGCGGGGCAGATCCAGGGCTTCTTTTCGATCCCGGTCGATGAGTTGAGTGCGATGTCGTTGCTGGTACGCCACTTCCGCGAAAAGCATGTCGACAATTACACCGTTGTCGCCCCTGACATGGGCTTTGCAAAGCGGGCGCGCAATTTTGCCGAGCAGTTGGGGGTGCCGTTGGCAATCGTCGAAAAGCGGCACCTTGATCACATCCACCCGGCGAACGAGAACGTGCGTCATGTTGAGGCGTTGAATGTCATCGGCGACGTCGAAGGGCGACACTGCATCCTCGTGGACGACGAAATAGCCACCGGCAATTCGTTGATTGCAGCAGCAGAACTCTTGGTTGCGCGCGGTGCAACAGCAGTGTCGGCGGGGGTGGTGCATTCGATTATGGCTGGCAAGGCACTCGAGCGTTTGGCAGCCAGCCCGATTGGCGAGTTTGTGACCACGGATACCCTGCCGATTGCTGGCGTCGAGAAGTACCCCAATATCAAGGTGTTGTCGGTCGCAACGCTGCTGGCCGAAGTGATCCAACGGATTCACAGTGGTATTTCGGTTGATTCGATTAACTTGTTCCAGCGCACACAACGGCATTAGAAGGTTCAGAAATAAGTTATCAGTTATCAGTTATCAGTTAGTAGTTAGTAGTTAGTAGCTAGTAGTGAGTAGTGAGTAGTTTCGTGATCTGGTTATACGGGGAGTGACCTGATCCTTTTGTCGCATACCGCGGATTTCGCTGTGCGAATCAGCTCCGCTGATGGATAAACGTCTACTGCACCAAAGGAGGCGCGATGAAGGATCAACTCGCAATTACTGGGGGAACGCCAGTCCGTGCGAACGGGTACCCGGAATGGCCTGTCCATGATGAAGCAGACGAGGCAGTGTTGCTCGAGGCCCTGCGGAGCGGTCGTTGGGGCGGCTACCCCGAACCGGGGCCGTACAATGCACGCTTCTGCGAGGCGTTCGCGGCCTTTCAAGGGGCCAAACACGGCATTTTGATGGTCAATGGCACCGTGACGATGGAGGTTGCCCTCAAAGCCCTCGGGATTGGCTGGGGCGACGAGGTGATTGTGCCCGGGTTGACCTTTGCCGCTACCGCATATGCACCGATGGCTGCTGGTGCGTTGCCGGTGGTCGTCGATGTCGAGCCCAAGAGCTGGGGTCTCGATGCTGAGGCAGTCGAGGCAGCGATTACACCACGGACGCGCGCGATTATCCCGGTCCATGCCGGACAAATCGTCTGCGACATGGATGCACTGACGGCGATTGCTGCCAAGCATAATCTGCACATCATCGAGGACTGCGCACACAGCCCCGGCAAAATGTGGCGTGGCCGCGGTGTCGGCACCTTTGGGGCGTTCGGATCGTTTAGTCATCAAAGCTCCAAAATCCTCACCTCGGGTGAAGGTGGGAGCTTGTTGACCGACGACGAAACGCTGGCCCAGCGTGCACATTCGATCATCGACTGCGGTCGCCCCAAGGACCCTGCCGGCCAACAGTACACGTTTGGCTGTAACTACCGCCTCGGGGAGCTGCACGCAGCATTGTTGTGTAGTCAGCTCGAGAAGTTTGATGCACAGATGCGCGAACGCGCCGAAAACGCCCGCTACTTCATGGAACGCTTGAAAGAGCTCGACGGCGTGCGCGCATTGCACCTCGATGAACGGGTGACCCGCCTGTCGTTTTATCGATTCATCGTGGCAATCAATCCCGAAGCATTCGGCGGCGTCTCGAACGCTGTGGTCTGCGATGCACTCGATGCAGAGGGTATTGGCTGCTGGGAGGGGTATGATCCGATGAGCAAATACCCGCTGTTCCAACCGAAGCTTTCACGTTTGCCAGTGGCGGTGGCCTATGCAGACAAGCTCGATCCGAGCAAATGGTCGCTCCCCGTGGCCGAACGTGCAGCCCACGCCGAGCAAATCTACCTCGACGAAGCGATCTTCCGCGCTGGTCGATCGGGGATCGACGACCTTATCGAGGCATTCGCAAAACTACAACGGAATCCCGATGCACTGCGCAACGCAGCAGCAAAACGGTGATGCATCACTGCTGAATGGGAGTTTTGAAGATAGGGAGGCGGCCTGCGAAACGCAGGCTGCCTTTTTCTCTGTGGACATATCCAAGAAGAAATGAGTATTGCAACCACCCACCAGCACGCACAAAAATCACCGGATATGCGTTGTACCGACGCACATCCGGTGTATGTATGCGCACGCTAGAGGCAGTGCGGTGGTGCCGAGACAACGGCCAGCTGATTGTAGAGGGTCACATCATCGGTGTAGCCGAGATTGACATGACGCACCGCCCCGGTAGCGTCGTGCACGATGGTTGTCGGCACGGTGAAGATGCCCAGTTTTTTGACGAGGTCTTGATGGTCTTCGATGCGCAAATGGGTAACTGGCAGATCCGCTCGTTGGGTGCGTAGGCGCGTGAGCGCGGGTTTCTGCAGCTTTTCGCATTGCACACAACCATCTGCAGACAGTGCAATCACACCCGATTTGCCACGATTATCCGATGGGATATCAATAGTTTGTGTGGTGGCACGGCGGCTGACGTAGGTCATGTACGCACGTACGAGTACGACGACCACGACGATCCCTGCCAAAATCAAGAGACGGTCGATCATACCTACCCCCGTAGCCGCGCCAATTGCGCATACATGAAGCATCCTGCGCAGAAGCCCGTTGTCACGTTAATGAGTGCCAAGGTCAACACCAGCAGCCCTGCACCCCACGCAACGGTCAGCGCGCCCAGGCTCGTTGCGACGACACCGATGCTGAGGACCCCAAAGCCTACCTGCTGCGCAAATCGGTGTGGCGCAGGGTCTTCGTTGACACGTTCGGTATGGAGCACATTGGCCCGCACCAACGCACGGTACGCGATTAACTGTGGTGCATATGACGGTGCGATCAGGGTCAAACCGAGCATTCCTGCAGCAATCATCATGGTGATGCTACTGCCCGCGATGAACCCGATTGCCAACAGGGTGATTAACGTGATCTGAGTGAAGCGCTGTGCGCCCCGATCGAATGTTGCTGAAGTCATTGCTGCCTCTTTATACACGAGTAATCTTATCAACTCACTGACTAAATTATAGCGATGGAGAGATG
>CAIZHO010000627.1 GCA_903932805.1 uncultured Roseiflexaceae bacterium
CGTCGTCGTCGAGGTGTACGTCACGATTCCTCGGGAGCTCGCGGTCGCAGATACACTAAACGGTGCAGCCCCGAGGACCTTGTTCGAAAGCGCTCCAAAGGTAATCGTTTGTGGCGTCGGTGCGATGTTGCTGACAACGAATGACGACGTCACCGACGTCGCAGCTGCCCACACGATGCCTGCACCGTCCGTCCCGCCTGGTTGTGCTGCACGAATGGTGCAGGTGCCTGGCCCAACCAACGTCACCGTCCCGCTACTCGTCACCGTACAGACGCCCGTCGTCGTCGAGGTGTACGTCAACGCCAGACCCGAGTTTACGGTTGCTTGCGATGCGATCGAGAACGGTGCACTCGTGCCGCCGTCGACATGGAAGTTTTTTCCCGTGACATCGCTCAGATCCATCGTAATGATCTGCGGTGGTGCGACATTGGTGATTGTATATACCACGCCATCGTCCTTGAAAGAACCATCGCAGGTTGGATCACTCATGTCCCAATTGACTGACGCACCATCTGCGCCTGGGGCACCAAGTTTGAACATCACGTATTCACCCGTGTCATTGACGGCGTCATACGTGTAATTTACGGGTATGGTCAGCCCACCACGATTGTTGGATGGGAAGATGCCGCCGTCGTAGTCACCTGCTGGCACAGTAATTACCCACATATTGCTACCGCTCGTGTGTGTCACGCTGGCGGTCCCGAGTGCTCCAGCACTGACTGTCCCGATGCTAAAGTCGCTATCGCTGACTGCCGTTCCTTCGCTCTTGCGCAAGATGACCGTCGTACCGGCACCAACGCGCCCGTTAATCCGTATTTTGACAGATCCTGCAGCGCCTTCGATGATGGTGGCATCGCGAGATGCGCCCAGGTCCATCAACGGTTCCAGGCCAAGCGAAATCTTGTCAAGCAGATTGCCAGCTCCCGGTCCTATCGAAGCGACTCCGAAGAAGCCAATGTTGCGAATGCCGTCGTAGCCGGTTGATGGCAACGTATGCGTGCCTGAATACTTACCCCAGCCCGATACGACACTCGCGGCACCACTCGTCGTCCCTGTGCCGTCTGTCTTGGAGGCTGCCGTAGCCACGCCTGAGGAGTTTGCCGTGGTGCTCGCCTCGATAACTTCGCGGCTATACGTATCTTCTGCAACTGATCCCAACGGCAACCCAGACGGGATGCCCAAGCGGAATGAAGCGATGTCTGTTCGGCCGACTCCGGCAACACCGGCGTTGTGATAAAACTCGAAATCGAATGACTCGCCATTCTTGACGCACAGCTTTTGGTAGAGGAACGACGCTACCGATGCATTCAACGATGCAACGTTGTCGCCGTCTGGTGCGTCAGTGCGCATATTCAACTCAATCGGTCGGTATGAAGCAGGACCAAATTTGCTACTGTTACACGATTCTTGCTCAAGAGGATGTGCAGTGAACCAACCAGCCATATACTCCTGGCGAATGTATGCCCAGGTTCCCACGTCCAGTGAACAGATGAAGTCCGTGACCTCAAACGACGTATTGGCCATCGTACGCACACCTGCATTCGCGGTGTTGATAGTAGGATTGGATGTCGTCGGTATGACGCGCGCAGTCTGCTGTGTTCTCGCAACCGATTGCGCTGCACCCTGGCCAACCACTGGGACTTGTCTGGTTTCGGTCTGTGCGGTTACCTGGACAGGCACATACGTGGCAATACCCGCCACCAGAAGCACGACCAGCGTCAAGATTCGTACCATAGGATTTTTCATCATTCCGTCACACATACTCTCTGTCTATAGATAAATATTAAGCAGATTATAATAGCATTTTTTCTCGGTTGTAGCAAGATAATTGAAAATACGTTAACTCTGAAGATAATCACGTTTTCAATACCCGCAACCACACCAACTGCTCACCAGATGAAAAAAAGTGGCCGTCATCTTTGAAAAAGCGGGCCAGTTCGTCATGCCCCGCGCAGCCGGATACTCGCCCCTGATGCGCCCCCACAGACATCCCGTACAGGCTGCGGCTCCCGTACAGGCCTCGGCTCCCGTAAGGCCACGGCATGCTGCGGCCTGCAGAGAATGTTTTGAGCGGGGTTTATTGCAATCCTCCCCGCCCCAATCCAATCCTCCCCGCCCTAAATCAGTCTTCCCCGCCCTAAATCAGTCTTCCCCGCCCTAAATCAGTCTTCCCCGCCCCCAAAAAAATCGGGACGCATTGAAATGCGTCCCGATTTTTCAATATCGTCCGTTAATTCGTTTTGACGGATCCGTCTCCGTTACCATGCACGTAGGTGCATGGTAACGGTGGGATGATTACGGGGTCGGTGTAGCGGTCTTGGTTGGTGTCCGCGACACCGCGACGCCGTTGTTCTGGTCACCCAGCACTATGATGCGTCCACTGCGCAAACCGAGGATGGTATTGGCATACCCGGCAAATGCGCTGTAGATGTCGGTGTACACAGGTGGGATA
>CAIZHO010000628.1 GCA_903932805.1 uncultured Roseiflexaceae bacterium
AAAGTAGACGGTAGCCATGGTAACAAGGGGAACAAATATCTGCGAGTTGCCCAGTCGTGAATAGATGAGCAACCACGAACCAGTGCCTGCAATGGTTACTGCCAAAATGGCGAACAATCGGCCTTCATATCGGCGCGCAAATGCATACACGAACCCGAGCACACCCAAACTCACCAGAATCGACGCTATTTTGATCTGACTATAGTTGTCACCTATCAGAGCCAGAAGGGGCGCAATCAGGTAATGATAGAGCGGACCCGAACTTTCGATGAAGGACCACGGCCAATCGCCGGCCAAAACTTCGCGCGTATAGGTCTGCACAATCTCGATGTCACCGTACATCTCGGCTTGGAGCGAGTCATACGCCCAAAACCGAATGCCCACGACAACCAACACAACCACTGCCAATGCCCATGCTAAACCATCGACCACAAACGTACGACTGAGTGACGGCACAGACCACGGTTGTGTAGGCGGACGCACCGCAGTCTCAGCAGATGCGGCGGTGCCTACATCGGGTGTATGAGCGGCCGCTACGACGGGAGCTATCTGCGTTGGTGCCACACCGACCGGGGTGGTCGCACTTGCGGTGGTGTTGATGGCCGATTCGCTGTCGAGGTGCAATGCGAGCTGTGCTGATGGGACAGGGTCGGCAGTGACCGACGGATCAGCGGGGAGCGGCACACCGAATTGGGGCTTGCGACGGCGGTGCAATCCGCTTCGAAGGCGCTTCATGATACTCGTGAAGGCTAATTGCATCAGCCCTTGGTCGTGTAGGGGTGGTACGGGCGTCATATGCGCTCCTGTGTTAATTCTCGGTGAGATACCAGCGCGATCCGACACGCAT
Organism: uncultured Roseiflexaceae bacterium; assembly: GCA_903932805.1. Taxonomy (GTDB): domain Bacteria; phylum Chloroflexota; class Chloroflexia; order Chloroflexales; family Roseiflexaceae; genus UBA965. Next base: position 848 of record CAIZHO010000628.1, read on the forward strand.
GACCGGAAAGATGTTCTGGTCACTGCCGATGAGATACCCCAACGATTCATTCTGCTTCCAAATGGTTGTATTGCCGCGATTTGAATTTTGACTAATCATCATATCTATCGTTGCGTTGGGGACTTCGATATACACGATATCTTCGACATCATTGACCCGACGAGCCGGCTCATATTGTATTTCGAACATGACCGTTTGATCGGCACTCAACTGGGCAATACCATTGGCTACATTGTCCAATGAACTGCGGATGGCGATACGCTGTGTCGGTCGCTCGACCGGCACAAAGTAATTGGACAATGTGTCGGCCCACTGATCACGCACATCAGTGCGATTGATCGTGGGGTCTTTGATTGCCTTGTTGAGGTCATTGAGGAAGCTCTCGACGGTTGTCTCGGGGCTCGTACCACCACCAGACAACACATCGTCAGTGACCGCCAACGGTTGTGTCGGGCTGGCGGCACATGCTACCAATACAAACACAACAAGTACCAATAGAAAGCTGCGGATACATCGATTCATAGCCGTATTTTAGCATGCAAATCACGGTCTGCATGGTACAATTGAAGCGAAAACAACGCATATTCCCGCAATCCAATCATGGAATGCGCACCTACGACAAGACACACGAGCATACCGTGCACGAAGTGACCCTTCATCCCCATATCTACGACGTCATCGTCATCGGTGCCGGTCACGCAGGCTGCGAGGCTGCAGCTGCCGCAGCGCGCATGGGCGCATCGACTCTTATGATTACGATTGATCTCGACAAAATCGGGCATCTATCGTGTAATCCTTCCATCGGCGGCCCTGCCAAAGGCCACCTCGTGCGCGAAATCGATGCCCTGGGGGGAGTGATTGGCCGTGTGACAGACCGCACGTTCATCCAGATGCGCCTGTTGAATGAATCCAAAGGCCCCGCCGTGCAGGCGCTCCGCGCGCAATGTGACAAACGCCTCTACGCCAGTGTGATGAAGGAATACCTCGAAGCACTGCCGCATCTCGACATACGCCAAGCAATGGTCGAACGGATTGTCCCACTCGCTCCCCAAGCCGACCCTGACGCGCCGCGGTTCCATGTTATCAGCCACACCCAGCGCGTCTATGCTGCGCGCAGTGTCGTGGTTACCAGCGGCACCTTTCTGCGAGGTCGGGCCATCACCGGACCTGCCATCTGGCCGGCAGGCCGTGCCGGCGAGTCCCCCGCGACCGCGCTCGCAGATGATCTCGCAGCGTTGGGATTTGGGATTACCCGTCTCAAAACCGGCACCCCACCGCGCATCGATGCGCGTAGCGTCGATTTTGGGTACAGTGAACCCCAGCATGGGAGCGACACCCCAGCCTTCTTTGGCCACTATTACCGCAGCAGCACGGGCTGGCTCGGCGACGACGACGGGCAGCTCCCTGTCGTGGCACACGACGCGCACCGCTGGGTATACGGCCGACCCAACCCCACCTATCCCCACCCGACGGGCAGTGCCTGGCGTGCGCAGCTCCCCTGCTACCAAATCCACACGACCCCAGCGTTCCACGACATCATCCGTGCCAACCTCCATCGCGCGCCGATGTTCAGCGGGGTCATTGAAGGTGCAGGTCCGCGCTATTGCCCATCGATCGAGGACAAAATCGTCCGCTTTGCGGACAAAGACCGACATCTGCTCTATCTCGAGCCCGAAGGGTGGCAGACGAACGAAATGTATCTGCAAGGCTGCAATACGTCGCTCCCCGAGGACGTGCAGTGGCAGATGATCCGCACCATCCCGGCACTTCGCAATGCAGAGTTGATGCGTATCGGCTACGCCATCGAATACGACGCCGTGGCCAACGGCGAGATCCGCGCCACGCTCGAGGCGAAACGCCTGCCGATGCTCTTTCTCGCTGGCCAAATCAACGGTACCACCGGGTACGAAGAAGCCGCAGCCCAAGGCATCATGGCAGGTATCAACGCGGTACGCGCCCTGCGCCGCCAGGACCCCGTCATCTTGGGCCGTGACCAAGCCTACATTGGGGTGCTTATCGACGACCTCGTCACTCGTGATATCCACGAACCGTACCGGATGTTCACCTCTCGGGCAGAGCATCGCCTGCTACTCCGCACCGACAACGCAGACATCCGGCTCGGCGCACTCGCTGCAGACCTTGGGCTCATCACCCCTGCACGTGCGCAGGCCGTCGCCGAACGGGCGCACGCGGTCAGCAGCAATGCCACCGCCCTGCGCGAACACCGCGTCTTCCCGTCTGCTGCAATCAACACTGCATTCGCCGCGCACGACCTGCAACCTATCTCACGCGAGGTCACCGCCGCCGACGTGTTGGCACGCCCCGAGGCGACCTATGCGCAGGTCCAGGCGGCGCTCGCACTCCCACTCCTCGACGATGCGACCACCCAAACCCTCGAAATCGAAATCAAATATGGCGGTTACCTGGTCAAACAACAGCGCCACATCGAGCGCGTCGCAAAAATGGAACACCATCGCATCCCGCAGACCCTCGACTACCAGACCATTCGCGGCCTACGGACCGAGGCAGTCACCGTGTTGCAACGCTTCGCGCCCAGCACGATTGGCCAAGCAGGGCGCTTGGCAGGCATAACCCCCGCTGACATTTCCGTCGTGATCTTGGCAATCGAGCGGAGCAACCAACCCAGCGTTCGGTAGTCTTTTGAAAAAAACCGTGTCCCGGCCACTCCCCAGTTCGGGAACACTCCCCGCACCTCCCTGACTGGTCCCCCACGGGCAGGCGCAACGCGGCAGCGACATGAGCGGCCCTGTACGACCACCGCATGCAGCGGCAAAACGCCCAGCCAAAAGGCTGGGCGTTACGGTCAATCCGCCCGCTATGGGCGAACCGGTTCGATGAGAACCATCAACGGAGCCATCCCACCCACCGACACTTGCACCTCGTCGGTAGCCTGGAGGGTGACGATTTCTTCGAGGACGGACCGCAACAGGCGGATCTCGTGCGTTATGACAACCATGCGACCCCGCGGAGCGAGCAACCGACTCGCTTCGTACAGTAGTGCTGGGTAGAGTGTCAAATTGGTGTGGTGGGTCCCAATCAGCTGACCAAACGGCAAATCGATATAAATCAAATCGACACTCGCATCGGGGAGCGGTGTCTGAGTGGCGTCCCACTGCTCCAAGACAATCTGTTTGGTGTTCCCCGCTGCTGATACATTCTGTCGGGCACATGCCAATGCCTCGGCATTGGTGTCACATCCGAGTGCATGCGCAGCAGGACCACGAGCGAGCCGCTCGATCAAAATGGTGCCCGAACCACAGGCGAGATTGACGATCCGGTCCTCGGGGTACACCCCACCAAATCGCACCATCGCTGCAGCGACCACTGCATTAAGTGCCCCAGGGTAGTTACAGACCCGCCAGGCACGGGTCCCCAGCGGCCGCGGACGGATGCGGAACAGAACTTCCCAATAACCGGATCGTTGGCGGATGCGCATCTGCAGGTCGGCATCGTCTACAACAGCCGTCAAGCCAAGGGCAGTACCCAATGTCGTGACAATACGTTGCATGACCGACGAATCTGCCCCCGCAGCATCAAGATTGATGGTTGCAAACGCACCGCGTCCCACAATATCAAGCGCCATCGCAACGATTTCGTCCCAGTACTGTTGTCCCAAAAGGGCTTTGGGGCGCGGAACATCATAGGACAACCGCACGAATGCATTCTGTGCGCAACGGAGCTTATCGGACAATCGCCACGGGTCATAGGCATCGACGGTGGCGGTGTTGCCTTCGACGATATACGCCAATTGCAATCCGTCTAATTCATCACACAACGCGCCAATCAATCCTGGCCACGTGGCAAACTCGAGCACGTACATGTAGCGTTCTTTCTGCTAAGCCTGTGCATTATACGTGTTTGCCGTCTCTCTTGACACAATCTTGAGAGTATCCGGACTCGTCGCAGAAGAATCCCGCACCCGTGTTTGATACGCTATGAATGTGAGAGAGAGACTCCGTGAAAGGATGAACCCATGGAACAGCAAGAACGCCGTGCCGCACTCAGTGCGTTTTTTTGGACAATAACCGTCATGTCTATTGCAGGCGGGATCCTTTTTTGGCAGGCAGATGCAATCCCATCGGTGCCGGTCGCACAAGCCAATGATGGTGCCGTCAGCCAATATGCTGCGGCCCTCGAAATCGCGAACACCCGCCTCACCGAAGCCGGGAATCGCATCATGGCACTCGAAAACCAACCGGTACAACCCATCGACGTACCCCAGGTACAGATTGCCGACGTTCCCGCTGTCCCGAACATCACCAGCGCCGCTGCCCTGAGCGCTGCCCGCACGATTGCAGGCGCACTCGAACCACTGACTGTACCAGAGCTCGTAGACCTGGATGGGCAAACCGTCTGGTCCATTGTGTACGAACCCGGCACCGTATACGTCAGCGCAACGGATGGAACGGTCGTACTGGTCGAACGTAATCAGCCGGACCAACGCGATCGACACGAAGACGAAGACCACGAACACCACGATAACGACCACGACGACTAGATTTCATACCCGAAAGGACCATATCATGGCAAATCCCGTACAGAAAACGCCCCGTAAACAACAGAGTGTCTGGCTCATGCTGGGCGGGGCAATGCTCGTCAGCGTCTTTGGCTGGGCAGGTATCGTGCGCCAGACCGAAGGCACCATCCAGAGCGAACCCATCCCACTCGACATCGCTGTGGTCGAATTACCGGCGGCCCGTACAACACATCAAACGGTTGCCGCACATGCCCCAGCAACAACCAATCGAACCACCGCTGCGGCACCGCTCCGGCAGGTTACCCGCCCCGTGTTGCGCAGTCGTTCGTCAAACTAATCTCGCTCGTGATTGAAATGGGGGCTTCCATGAATCCATCAATGCGGCTGCTGTTGTCACGGAGCGGGGGGATCATGCTGGGCGTGTTGGTGGGGCTTTTTGTGATGCTCATGGTCGGCAGCGATATCGCGCAGTCGCTCAACGGGATCCACACCGGTTGGTACCTGTCGCGCAGCACCGGATTGGTCGCGTATTTCCTCAGTTGGCTTTCTACCTTCGCAGGCTTGATGATTACCGGTCGTCAAGCACAACAATGGCCTGGTGTCTTTCAAGCGAATGACATCCATCGTCAGGCTTCACTGGCGAGTGTTATCATGATGAGTATTCACATCGTGGTGCTCTTGTTGGACGGCTACATCGGGTATACTTGGCAGACCTTGTTCATCCCTTCGGCCAATGGGCCCTATCTGCCCTTTGCAGTCGCCCTTGGTCAGATTGCCTTCCCCCTGGTTGTGGTGGTGACCGTCACGGCCGAATGGCGCAGCATGATTGGCAAAGCTTGGCGGTGGATACACGCTGCTGCATTCTTTACGTTTTTTGCTGGGGCATTGCATGGGATCTTGGCAGGCAGCGATACGCGTGTCAGCATGATTTCGTTGATGTACATCCTCACCATCAGTAGCACACTTTTCATGACCGCATACCGCGTTATCTTTCGCACGTCGCTCAAAGCAACAGGTACGGCATAAGCATGTTTCATTTCCCCTTTCGTGCAATGGGTTGTCAAATGCGGGTACTCATCGACACATCAACCGATGCAACAGCAGCCGCGACGCTCGTAGCCGAAAGCATCCAACAATGGGAGCAGACACTGAGTCGCTTCGACCCGCAGAGCGAACTCAATGCCCTGCCCGGCATCGTTGACCGTTGGCAACCAATCAGTCCAGTGTTGTGGGATGTGCTGCTGGCTGCCGCATGGGCGTTCCAGCATACCGGTGGCATCATCGATCCCACTATCCGACCAGCCCTCGAAGCGCAGGGGTACACCGTCAGCTATGACGCCATCGCCCACCCGGTGCTGTCGCACCATACGCACCGATCGAACTGGGGAGATGTCAAACTCGATCCGCAGCAGGCCCGCATATGGATCCCTGCAGGTGTTTCACTCGATCTGGCAGGTGTTGCGAAAAGTTGGGCAGCACAGATGGCCATCCAACAACTGTGGGAGTACCCCGCCGCAGCCATTGATGCTGCCGGAGATATCTGCTTCCGTGGCATCCCTACCGAGTACGGCGCGTGGCCAATTGGTATTGAATCGCTCCCGGGGTACGCAGAACCGCAGATGCTTGCGCTCCGCAATTGTGCAATTGCGACGAGTGGGATCGACAAACGCACCTGGACACAGCGGGGTGGCTTGCGTGCACACCACATCATTGACCCGCGCACGGGAGCACCGTCCCAGAGTGACATTGTGCGTGCCAGTGTCATTGCGCCAACGCTCCTCGAAGCAGACGTGGCCGCTCGCACACTCGTCATCCTCGGCACCCAACAGGGGATGGCCTGGTTGGCCAGTCAGGCAAATCATGCGTGCCTCGTTCATTGCTCCGACGGGACGACACGGACCGATGATCGTTGGAGTGCGTACCTGTGGGAAGCACCGAGTGCCTGAGTACTGCAGGTGAATGAAACACCCCCTTCTTTCAATTGAAAGAAGGGGGTGTTGATTGGTAGCGGCGAGCGGATTCGAACCACTGACCTTTGGGTTATGAGCCCAACGAGCTGCCACTGCTCCACGCCGCGGAATGTATGTATTGGCGCACAGACCTAGTCTCCCACAAGGCAACCTTGCAGTACCTTCAGCGCTGGAGTGTTTCACGACCCGGTTCGAGATGGGACGGGGTGGGTCCACTCCGCTTCATGCACGCCAATGCAAGAACTGCAGTATACCCGATAACCAGCACGAAGTCCATTCCGGCTACCCTATTTCACGTATTCTGAGTGTAACCAATCGTTCGAGCACGGTTCGCTCGAGCGGTACATCAATGGGGAACTGTACAGACGCATTGCCGTGTGTGTATCCCTGTAATTCATCTGTGCATTGGTGTATCACTGCATTGCTTTGCGTAAAATACAGCATGTGCTTTTTGCAAGCTGCAATCCCACCGTATTTCTTGCCGCGTATCGTGAAGTACGGTACGCCATGACCGATTATCTCTACCGTCCCCGGGACAATCGCATGCATCATGTCACGCATGGTACCAAGCGTCGAACGTTTGGGTTCGGGCTGAGCCAAGATATAGGCATCTACTTCTGCTATACGCATACTGGATATCCTTTGGTACGACACAGTGCTGTCTAAAGCTGTTCCATGTCTGCAACAAACCCACCCCAACCATGTGTCACCTTCTGCACCGGGTATGTGATTGCAAGCAGCACAGCTTCTTCATTGTCAGCAACACGATATGTGTGCGGTACCCCTGCCGGCAACACCATCGTTCCACCTGTCTCTGTGAGGAAGAGTTGTTCCCCACACACAAACGTCAACCGCCCACGAATCACATAAAACACTTCGTCTTCGGATAGATGAACGTGCTCGGGCGGCTCTTCGCCGTGCCGTGCCGTATACTGCACCATTGCAATCCCACGGCCATGGGAACATTCACCCAACTTTATCAAAAACGGGATACCGTATTCAACCATCGTGCCGTCATAAACACTCAGACTGTATGGCTGCATATTATGCTCCAGCTTCGCTTGTGGTCACCAATGCGTCGATTGTACATGAGTTACGAGGAATACATACCGTGATGAGCGGGGCTTATTGCAATAAGCCCCGCTCGAAGACACAACCAGAGCGAGTACGCCGCTGCATTAGGCATGACGATCTCGGCCGGGATTGGATCTACGGGCGACGTGCCCCGCTTCTCGGGGCATGACGACGTCGCACCTGTTCGCCGCAGTCATGAATCCGCGCCCGCTGCATCACATTGATAGGGACGCAGCTAAAGATCGCACGCCGACGGTGGTCAGTCGCGCGAAGGAATGCGTTCTCATGTCGGCATGCGATGACGGGGGAGTAAACAAACAACCCCCTGATTCGTTTGAATCAGGGGGTTGTTTTAATGGATGGAGCACAGACCTAGTCTCCCACAAGGCAACCTTGCAGTACCTTCAGCGCTGGAGTGTTTCACGACCCGG
>CAIZHO010000629.1 GCA_903932805.1 uncultured Roseiflexaceae bacterium
CATTCCCGATTGAAGCCTGCATATTTGATCTCGATGGGACCGTGTATCTCGGCGATGCAGTCATCCCAGGCGCGGTCGCTGCTACTGAACGTCTCCGCCAGGCGGGTATTCCAGTCCTCTACTTCTCGAATAACCCCACCAAAAATCCGCTCGCATACCACGCCAAACTCACCAACCTTGGCTTTACGGTGAGCGTCGATCACATCCTCACATCGGCCCTTGTGATGCGTGATTGGCTGTTGAACCAGCCCAATAACCCCATCGTGTACCCCATAGCAGAGCCCGCACTATGGGAGTTACTGCGCGACGCAGGCATCCACACCAGCACCAATCCAAACGACATCGACTATGTGCTTGCATCGTTCGATCGCACCTTTGACTACCCCAAACTCCAAATCGCCTTCGACGCGATGCGCGCCGGTGCGACCCTAATCGCCACCAACCCCGACAAGTACTGCCCTGTGCCTGGTGGTGGTCAGCCCGATTGCGCCGCCCTGATTGCGGCAATCGAGGCCTGCACCGATACCCGTTTGGCGTTTACTGCCGGCAAGCCGTCGGCACTCGCCGCACAGACGGCCGCTGCACGAGTCGGCGTGCCAATCGAACGCTGCGTGATGATCGGTGACCGACTCGAAACCGATATCACCATGGGCGCAGCAGGTATGCAAACTGCCCTCGTGATGACCGGTGCGACAACGCCAGAAGTGCTGGCCACGTGGGACGGCCACCGTCCTGATGCCGTCTATCCGTCGGTGGTCGAATGTGTGGCTGCCGTGCTGGCACAAGCTGGGCATTGACGTTGGGATCGTTTTATTGACATAAAAAATTGTTTGTGAACTCTGAAATGCAGCGTCTCGCCCGCGAAAACACCACATACGAATTGTTACGAGACCAAGAAATGACGAATCTTCGACAAACACATCCACAATACACTCGGCTAACATTTACGCAACAACTACTAACTACTAACTACTAACTGATAACTGATAACTGCAATAATAAGCCGTATGCACCGACGTGTTGCACCGCACACATCCAGAGGGAACCCCGCTATGACCCAGCCCCTGCACTACCTCGATCACGCTGCCACGACGCCCCTCGCACCCGAGGTGCTCGAGGCAATGATGCCCTATTTGACGACGGTCTATGGCAATCCATCGAGCACCCATCAGGCCGGCCGCACCGCCCTCAATGCCCTCGATCAGGCCCGCGACACTGTCGCGGGGATCCTCGGCTGTACTGCGGCCGAGCTGGTGTTCACTGGCGGCGGCAGCGAGGGCGACAACCTGGCCATCAAAGGCGTCGTGCAGGCATATTTGCGCGACCATGGCTCGGCGCACGTCATCGTTAGTGCTATCGAGCACCACGCCTGTCTGCACGCCGCCGAGTCGTTGGAACGGAGCGGGATCGCCGTGACCATTCTGCCGGTCGATGGGACGGGGCAAGTAGCCGCGGCAGACCTGGCGGCCGCATTGCGCCCCGACACCGCGCTGGTCTCGATCATGTATGCCAACAACGAGATCGGCACCATCCAGCCCATCGCCGCACTCGCCGCCATCGCCAAAGCGCAACACATCCCGTTCCATACCGATGCGGTCCAAGCTGCCGGATTGTTGCCTATCGGGGTGGCCGATTTGGGGGTGGATGTGCTGACCATGACGGCCCACAAGTTCTATGGTCCCAAAGGCACAGGCGTCAACTATGTGCGCCGCGGCATCGCCTGTACGCCCCAAATCCACGGTGGCGCGCAAGAGCGCCGGCGCCGTGCCGGTACCGAAAACATCGCCGGCATCGTCGGCTTTGCTGCGGCCCTGCAGCACGCCGAGGCCAAGCGCGTGGCCGAGGTTGCCCGCTTGACGCCGTTGCGCGATGCGTTGATTGCCGGGATCATGGGCAAACTGCCCGGCGTGCGCCTGACGGGGCACGCGACCCAACGCCTGGCCAACAACGCCAGCTTCGTCATCGACGGCGTCGACGGCGACAGCCTGTTGATCCTGCTCGATCAGCGCGGCATCTGCGCCTCGAGTGGGTCGGCCTGCACCAGCGGGTCGCTCGAGCCGTCGCACGTGCTCGCCGCGATTGGTGCAATCGGCAGCGACGAACAAGCCGCCCTGCGCGTGTCGTTGGGGCGCACCAGCGACGCAGACACAGTCGATTACGCGATTGCTGCAGTGGTGGATGTGGTCCAAAAGTTGCGCTTGGTAGCCTAGTCGAGGTCGGTGTGCAGGATCTCGATGGTGCCGGCGGTCTGTTCGATCAAGAGGGCTTCGATGGTGTGGGCGTCGGCGACCCGGACGGTGACTGTCAACGTGACGTCGGTGCCGAATTCTTCGTTGTCGATGCTGCTATCAAAGCCTGCTAATTGGCGTTTTACGCCTTCATAGAGCGGGTAGGGCATGACCATCAAGAGGCTGCAGCGGGCGATTTTTTCGACGCGTACGACCTCGGCCAGCACGGCTTTGACGCTGTCGCCATAGGCATGCACGAGGCCGCCCGTGCCCAACAAGGTACCCCCGAAATAGCGCGTCACAACCACCACCACGTCACCCAATCCACTCCCTTTGAGGACCGCCAAGGCGGGTCGGCCGGCCGTGCCCGACGGTTCGCCGTCGTCGCTCATGCCGAGGGTGGTGGTGCCGCCGTGTCCGATGACATAGGCATACACGTGGTGATTGGCGTCTGGCATTTTGGCGCGTATCGATGCGATAAACGCCCGTGCAGTCGCAACCTCGGCAGCGGGTGCAAGGTGGGTGATGAAGCGCGAATTGCTGACGCGGAGCTCGACGGTGACCGGTCCGGCCGGGATTTCGTTGGGCATGGTGGTGGTTCTTTTTCTGTGAAAAGTCCGGCCGTACCACGTGCGGCGTCTGACGCATGGGCATCTGCCGCTCCGGCGTGTGGGCGCCGGCACGGCGCACACGAAGGGGTTTAGTCTTCGTGCGCCAAATCCGTTGCCACCGGCAACGAGAAGTGGAACGTGCTGCCCTTGTTGATTTCGCTGTGTGCCCAGGCCCGACCGCCGTGGAGCTCGACCAGCCCTTTGACGATGGTGAGCCCCAGGCCCGTACCGCCGATGCTTTTGGTGTTGCTGGTGTCGACCCGTACGAAGCGATCCCAGATGCGCGACAGGTTTTCGGCGGTGATGCCGATGCCCTCGTCGCTGATGCTGATGTGCAAAAACTGCCCGTCGGGGTGGCGCGCCGGCGGGTTGGCCAGCTCACGCACGCGCACGGTGATGGTGCCGCCGTCGGGCGAGTATTTGGCGGCGTTCGAGATGAGATTGGTCAAAATCTGGCGCACGCGGTCTTTGTCGGCATAGGCCGGCGGCAGATGGGGCGGCACATCAAAGGCGATCTGGTGGTTGGCGAAGGTGACGCTGTGCTGCAGTTTTTTGGCCAGATCGACGGACAGTTCGCCGACGGCGATGGGCCAGCGATTGATGCGTACGGTGTTGGCTTCGATACGGGCGTAGTCGAGCATTTCGTGCACGAGGCTCTGCAGATTTTCGGCTTCGCTGCGCAGGATGCGCAGCAGGTTTTTTTGGGCCTCGCTGGGCAAATCGCGGTTGAGCAAGATATCAGAGTAGCCCATGATCGAGGTCAGCGGCGTTTTGAGCTCGTGCGAGACGAGCGACGCAAACTCGCTCTTGAGGCGGTCTGCCTCGGTCTCACGCGTGGTGTCGTTGATGACCCAGATGCGGCCGGTGATGTGCTCGCTGTTGTCGCGCGTCGGTACCGACAGAATCTGCAACTCCTGGTGCGGGTTGCGTAGCTTGAGGCTCATCGAAATCTCTTGGTCGGGATTGCTGTGGGCGTTGTCGCTGAACTGCGTAAAGGCGTTCGAGTCGATGAAGCGCGGCAACAACAGCGCCAACATGTCGAACGGCACGCGGAAGCCGACGCCCACCTGCTCGGCGGTCAATCCCCAAATATGCAGAAATGCGGGATTGTGGCGGAGCACCTGGCCGTAGCGATCGATGAGCACGAGGCCTGACGGGATGCTCTGGAAGACCTGATTGAGCTGCGTGCTCCGTTCGAGCAGCTCCTGGTAACGGATGGCCCGGCGCAACGGCGCTGCAGACGCTTCGGCGACACCCAGGGCCAGGGCCGATTCGTGTTCGCTGAAGGCGTCGACCCGACCACTGTCGAGGCAGAGCACGGCTTCGACCTGCTTGTCGACCACCAACGGGATTGCCAACGTGGAGCGCACGGTGGGCAGATTGGAATAGAAGTAGGTGACGTCGTCGGGGGCATCTTTGAGCATCAGGGGGCGTGCCGAACGGGCGACTTTGCCGGCGACACCGCTGTCCCAGTTCCAGCGATGGCGGATGTGCTCGACTGCGCCTGAGCGCAGAGGAGTGACCTGGTAGCCGTGCACGGCGATGAGCTCTATTTCTTGGCGGTCTGGGTCGACCAATACGATGCTGCCGTATTCGGCGCCACTGTATTCGCAGGCCCGCGCCAAAATCATCGGGAGCAGCCCATGGAGCGGGATGGGCGGCTCAAAATCCGTGCGCAGCTGGGCCATGATATCGACGATGCGTAATTGCTTGCGGGCAGCCTGGAGCAGCTGTTCGTCGTGGTTACTATGGGGGGTACTGGCTACCAGCAGCACGAGCTGCGTGGCAAACAGCGGGATGAGTGCGTCGACGGCCGCGAGGTCACGGACATTGACCGGTTGCGGACTATCGGTGCGAAACGCAAAAACGCCGTAGACCTCATTGTTGGCCATGATGGGGATGCACGTGGTGGTGTAGAGGCGTGCCGCAAACGACCCACTGCGTGCCGGCAAATCGGCGCTGGCGTCGCGTGTCTGTGGGCTTTGGGTGGTGATGCAGGCCTGCACCAACTCGTCGTCCCAGGCGATGCCCCAGGTGCCGCCACCGACCACGTGGACCATGCCTTGGCGCGTGGGGAAGTCGGTCCAATAACTCAGCCGTACCTCGTCGAACGACATCACCGTGCGCATCGCCACAAACACCTGCGCCACGCGCGCATCGAATGGCTGTGTGGTGCTCAAGGTCTTGGCGCAGGCCGCTATGACGCGCAAGTGTGGCTGGGTGAGCGGTGTGGTCGACGACATAGTGGGGGTGCTCGCTCATCTGATAATCGCACATCTATTTGGATATTTTAGGTTGTGCACTAGACAGTGTCAATGCAGAGGTATCAGTGATGAGATATCAGTGATCAG
>CAIZHO010000630.1 GCA_903932805.1 uncultured Roseiflexaceae bacterium
CAATATGGCGCGACGGGCTTCGATACAATCAGCACAGCCACCCAACGACTCGGATTGTTTAGTGTCGCGGGGCTTGCAGCCGGCGGTAACAATACCTGTGCGTTGCTGGCAAATGGGCGCGTTTTTTGTTGGGGTACTGATACCCATGGTGAATCGGGTTGTCTGACGACATGTACGGACGGCATCAATCCAGGAGCGTTGATCCCCAACCTCTACGGTGCGACCGAAATTGCAGTAGGTCCGGCACATGCATGCGTCGTCACCATCAGTGCGACGGCAGCCTGCTGGGGCAATAACGCGAACGGCCAAGTCGGGGACCCGCTTAATACAACTGTGACCAATGCCTACGAGGTCACGACTCCCGCGAGTGTCATAGCGGTCGCGGTCGCTGACAGTGCAACCTGCGCCGTACTTTCGACGGGGGTTGTCGCCTGCTGGGGTGATGACACGCTCGGCGCACTAGGGGATGGATCGACCACAACCGGCGGTGGCACCACTCCCGTCACGGTCGAAAAAGCTACGGGCTCACTCACCGACATCGTTTCGATTGCAGCGTCGACCAATAGCTTTTGTGCTCTCGATAGTAGCGGTGTGCTCTGGTGTTGGGGAGATAACTCTGGTGGCCAACTTGCCAACGGAACTAATACGAATTCACCCATTGCGATACCGGTGACATCTTTGACCGGGATCCAGACCGTAAGCGGTGCAGTGGGAAGTCCCGGCACCGCCAAAGCAGGCAGCTTCTGCGCAATCGCCAATAGTCACGTCACGAAATGCTGGGGAGACGCAGCCCTCGGTGATCCGAGCATATCGGTGGCATCAACCCCGGTGACCGTGCAGGATTCATCAGTGTATGTATCGACTGCACGCTCGGACGCACATGGGTGTGCAATAACAACTGCGTATGGCATCAAATGCTGGGGAAATAATTCGTTCGGCCAACTTGGTGATGCGACGACAGCTGCTCGTGCCACACCAGTGATTGTCTCGGGATTGCTCATCGGCGATACCCCTACCCCCACCGAAACTGCAACCCCAACCGAGACTCCCACCGAGACCGAAACTCCCACCGAGACCGAAACTCCCACCGAGACCGAAACTCCTACCGAGACCGAAACTCCTACCGAATCCGAAACTCCTACCGAATCCGAGACTCCTACCGAATCCGAGACTCCCACCGAAACCGAAACTCCTACCGAAACCGACGTGCCCGCAGACACAGAAACCCCGACGGAGACAAACACCCGCACTGCGACACGTACGTGGACACGTACGTTGACTCCATCCCCCAGTCATACCGCCACGCAGACGCGCACTGCGTCTCGAACGCATACACGCACTTCTACCCCATCGACGAGTTATACCGTCACGCAGACACGCACTGCATCTCGGACCAATACACGCACCATTACACCGAACCCGAACCACAGTCCTACACGGTCGTTAACGCCATCACGCACTGCAACTGCCACGTACGGTCCGAGCGTCACTCCGAGCAGGACTCTCACACCGTCGCGAACGCTCACACCGTCATCTACACCGACGTTTGTGCCCATCGTGGCAACGGCGTTAAAGATAAGCACCGAGACAAGTCGGGCAGCACTCGTTCGTACTGCAGATGCTCGTGCTACAAGAATCTTCGACGCAAATGACCAAAATGCGACCGCCACATTCGAAGTGATTAATGGTTCGCCCAGTCGAACACAGACCCCAACGAACACGCGCGCAACGAGCACTCCGGAACCTATTACTAGCACCGTCGAAGTAGCCATACAGCGTACAAATACCGCAGCAGCCAAGAAAACAGCAACAGGGGTTGTGATTCAACATGGCACGGAAACCGCACGTGCAATAACGACTGGAACAGCCCGGGCAGTGACCACCGCAACAGCCCTAGCGTATGCAAATGCAACTGCCAGCGTCGTTGCAGGCAAGACCGGCTTGACCGTCACCAGTGTGCGCGCCACCCAAACAGCACTCACCGATGCATTCAATGCAACTAACGAAGCAGTGTTAGGGACAGGGACAAGAACTCGTTCTGCAACCAGTACCAAAACAGAAACTCCCACCGTGACCAATACACCCAGTAGAACGTTTACGGTAACACTTACTATCACGCCATCGGCTACACTCACACGCACCAGCTCGCGGACGCCGTCGATCACACGTACTCCATCGTTGACTGCGACAAGTGTTGCACTTCAAGCAGGCAGTGTCCGCACTCCGGTGAGTAATGTGGGGCATACGATTTCTCTTGACAACGCAACTATCTATACTGTCAATAATGCACGCAGAAGCTCCGGAGGCACACCATATCTCTATGGGTTATCTGCAACCACCATGGCTGTGGTCAATACAACCACGCTACCGGTCAACTATTTCGTGTCGGTCACTAGTAACAGTTCTTCGCCCAACACAATGTATGTGATCGGCCGTATGACATGGGACACCCTGGGAGTGTATACGTTTAATGTCGCGAGCGGTACACCTGTGCAGACAGGATTCTTCACCATTATTGGTACGACAGATCCAACCGCGGTATTGGCAGTCGGCCGTTTTCTGTACATCGGTTCGCCCACGCCTAACCCTACCAACATCCATGCTCCCTTTGGGACGGTCGAGGCCATCAATGTTACCAACCCAAAGGTGCCGTGGTTTTTCGCACGCAAGTTGACACTTCCAAGTGCACCCACAAAACTCATTAGCATCGCAAACAGTGAACTGCGATTCGTTGCCGTAGGGAACAACGCAGAACACGCACCAGGATCTTATATCGTACCCGTACGGTTCACAGTCAATGCTTTCATTCCCCAAACGCGCTTTACGAGTACCGTACGCTATACCGACATTGCTCTGCACAGTACGTTCAACGGAGTGACACGCACCCACCTGCTCTATGCAGCGACAACCACCGAAGTCAAGCGGATGACCATACGTGAGTCAGATTTATTGATCGAACCGGTCACTCGTACCCCACAGAATGCAATTAACATGTCATTAATGGTTATCGATCATCTTGCCCTTTCGCCAGGCGGTTCGTACCTGTATGTGACCGGCAAAGACCCGAGTTACGACTACGGAATGGTGTTTGCATATGATGTGCGCAGTACGCCGAAAATCGTTGGATTTTTTGGAGAATACGGATTTGTGCCGGCACGATTCGTTATTACCGCGACAAAGTTCGTCATGGCAAACAATACGACGATCATTGCCAACCCACAGATGTCGACCTATACTGGTGCACCATAAGCAACCCGCTCTGGTTCTTGCCGTTCAGTAGCCTGTTTTTCGTTCCATACCAAAGCACCCCCACGCAGAATGCGCGGGGGTGCTTCGCATCGACACTAGTAGGCCAGCTCAATATCGCGGCCAACGACATGGAGTGTTACCGCATGAACGCCTGTGTACACAACCGTGTTCTGCTGCTCAAATACCGGCACATGCCATTGGCTGCCATTGAGCGCATAGAAGGTGTTGCTATGTGCAACGTGTCTTCCTTCATAGAGCATCACGCGGGCCGACTTTGCTGTGCGCACCACATATACCGGCTCGCCATGGCGAAACGGTGCTTTTGAACCGACACCTCCTCCGAGATGACTGTGTAAGTATGCGCGGGTGGTTGCACCATTCAGGCTGTCACAAAAGGCAACGACCGCGGTTCGTTGCGCCGCTCGACTGGGAAACAACTTCGTTTCGTTCTTGAGAATAGTCTTTTGGCGATTGCGCATCCGTTGCATAGCTAGGAAGAGTGCATGCACGGCATTGAAGAGCTCGACGCAGAGGATGTCGTTGTGGTAGTGCGCTTGGTGTGCAATGGCGTTTCGCCATTTGGAGTACTCGAGAATGGCGCTACGATCTTCGGCCGAGATGTCGCCATATTCGCGCAAAAATCCAGCTTTGACCGGCAGGGATACATGAGCTTCGGTCTCTTCGTTGTATGCCGTACCGAACGTCAGCTGGCTTCGATGTGCAAACAGCGAGTTCAAGCGGTCTTCGAATAACGACGCGAGGGTTGTAAAAAAGCCAATGTTGGCGAAGTATTGACGCGGATCCGTCCGCATCGACGCGGATGCAAAAGCCTCTTGATAGAGTTTCAGTTGCACTGAAACATTCTGCCAGGTCGTCAGTGCGTCTGCCCCTGAATATGTCAACTTCCGTGAGATTTTTTTGGTGAGCTCTGGGGGGATGGACCCAAAGAACTCTCTGGCAGTCACATCGTCATTGCCATAGCCTTCGAGCCATGATTCGATCGAGGCAAACGGGGCGGCGTTTTTGGCGGTACGCGGCATACATGTTCCTTCTGTACGTGCTTCTCAATTGGGTACGTTGTTGGACAGGGGTATGAATTTACTTATTGTGTGAACTTCCAGGGGTACGGATGAGATTCTGTAGGCTTTCGGATTGCATGCGGGTATAAAACGATTGCGTTGGCGCTAGCCAGACTTCGCCCGTGCCCGTAAATGTCTGGAGCAGTCCTTCGCCGCTGATAGCCGAACCGAGCAGCGATTTATTGGACTTCTCAACCCGGTACTCGATATTGCCTTTGCGGAGCAGTGCAATGGTCCCGTCCACACTGAGTTTTTCGTTGTTGAGGGTGTAGCGGATGACTTCTGAAGCCGGCACCGGAATGCTCATTACTGCCCAGCCTGTGCCGGAAATTTTCGTCTGAAACAATCCTTCACCACCAAGCATGGCCGACGAAATGTTCTTTTGCATAGCAACACCGACTTCGATCGAGCCTTCACTGGCATAAAACAACCCTTTGTCAATGATTGCTTCTTCGTTTGCCAATGCCAAGAGCATGAAATGGCCGAACGTCGGTTCGCAGTAAATGTCACCGACCCCGCGATAGCGTGGTCGAAAGGTTGTCTCTTGGGTCAGCGCATTGGTCAACATTTTTTTGGCGAGGCCGCCCAATCCGCCGAGGGTGGTATCTGCATCGATGTTGCCCTTCATAAATTGCATAACACCTGACTCGAGCTGTGCAGTGCCGTTTTGGAGTTGAATTTTGATTTGTTTGAGCCTCATCCCCACCTGTCCGGCGTAGAACAATTTGGCTGCTACCTCAAGGCTGTCGCTCCCTGCGAGTTGCGTGTATTCGATGACTTCGACAGAGCTCTGTGCTCCGTTCATGCGTTCGGTGACAATCCGTGATTCGGTTGCGGGCGTGTGTGTAATCGACATGTCTTTCTCACGATCTTTCTAATATCAGTACAACGTTATCATAGAGAATCGCCTGCAACTCGTCAACACAAAATTGCAATAGCGGCGAACTACACAACAGCTTGCCCCTGTACTATGCCATATCACTCGGCAAAATATCTAATCTAGCACGGTGATCATTATGCACACATGCTATAGAAAACTGCTCAAATACACGCTAGAATAGTCGTATGCAGCAGTCAGAAATGTTCCAACATTATGTGCTCGACCATGCATGGGACGAAATGCGGCAGCCTGATGGCCAGGCGCGCATTCAGTACCAAGAGTTGTTGCGACGCATTAGCCACGTCAATCCCCACGAACTCGCCAACCGGCAACGGGTGGCGGATGACACGTTTTTGGCGCAGGGGGTGACGTTTACTGTGTACGGGCACGAAGACGGCACAGAAAAAATCTTTCCATTTGATTTGGTGCCACGGATCATCACCGATGCCGAATGGCGCACCGTCGAACGCGGGTTGACCCAACGCGTAACCGCACTCAATATGTTTTTGCATGATATCTATCACGACGAGCACATCCTCAATGACGGGATAGTACCGCGTGATTTGGTGTACAGCTGTCGACAATATCGGCGTGAGATGCGCGGGGTGCGTGTGCCTCGGGATGTCTACATCAACGTGACAGGATCGGACTTGGTGCGTCTGCCAGACGGTTCGTTTGCGGTGCTGGAAGATAATCTCCGCGTGCCGAGTGGGGTTTCGTACATGCTGGTCAATCGGCAAATGAGCAAACGCGTTTTTCCACAGCTGTTTGAACAATACAATGTACGCCCGATCGAACACTATGGCCAAGCATTATTGGCGACGTTGCGCGCGCTCGCACCTCATACGAACGAACCGACGATTGTGTTGTTGACACCTGGATCCTACAATTCAGCATATTTCGAACATACCTATTTGGCGCGACAGATGGGGATTCATCTGGTCGAAGGTCGCGATTTGATGACCCACAACAACTGCATCTGGATGCGCACGACGAACGGGTTACAACGCGTCGATGTGATCTATCGGCGCATCGACGACGATTTTATTGACCCGCTAATTTTCCGTCCTGACACGATCCTCGGGGTACCAGGGTTGATGCATGCGTACCGTGCCGGTAACGTCGCAATTGCCAATGCAATCGGGACCGGAATAGCCGATGACAAAGCACTCTACGCCTATGTGCCTGCGATGATTCGGTATTATAGTGGCCAAGATCCCATTTTGAACAACGTCGAAACATACTTGCTCCACGATGCCAAACAACGTCAACATGTGCTCGACAATTTGGCGTCACTCGTCGTCAAAGCGGTGGGCGAATCAGGCGGGTACGGGATGCTGATCGGACCGCACAGCACTGCAGCAGAACGAATGGAATTTGCCGCCCGCATTACTGCTGATCCACGCGGATACATCGCACAGCCGACGTTGCAATTATCACGTGCTCCATGCATTATTGATGGTCATCTCGAGGCGCGGCACGTGGACCTACGGCCATATATCCTCTACGGAGAGCAAGTAACAATTGTGCCGGGGGGGTTGACCAGAGTTGCCCTCAAGCGGGGATCATTGGTGGTGAACTCTTCACAGGGTGGCGGGAGCAAAGATACCTGGGTCTTGTACGAGGAGTAATCCTATGGCGATGTTGAGTCGCGTCGCTGATTCGCTCTACTGGATGAGCCGGTACCTTGAACGCGCCGAACACACAGCACGGCTGCTCGATGTCACATTGCATCAACTGATCGATGTCGATGCAAGCCTGGCCCAACAACGCTGGCTCCGGCTCTGGGAAGCGCTCCACTATGATGACGCAGGCAGAGGAAGTCACGATCCACTACCGGTGATTGCCCAAGTCACGGCAGATACACACTATGCCGATTCGATTATGGCCACGTTGACTGCTGCACGAGAGAACGCCCGCCAAGTGCGTGAGCATATTTCGTCTGAAATGTGGGAACACCTCAATCGTTTATATCTCGAAGCACGGACGACCTGCCTGCAACAGGAATGGCGTGACGCGCCGAGTCAATTTTATGGATTTATGAAGTCTGGGTCGCACTTGTTCCAAGGGATCACTGATGCAACGATGCGTCATGGCGAAGGGTGGGATTATATCCAGATCGGGCGTGCTGTCGAACGAGTGTCGAACACGGCGACTGTGCTGCAGGCACACACGAGCACATTGCAGGCAGGCTGGCGGCGTGACCGCCCGCAGCATGCAGAATGGATTGGACTGCTCAAAATGTGTAGTGCGTTCGAAGCATACTGCAAAGTGCATACCCCAGAAGTAACCCCGCAGCGCTTATGTGCGTTTTTGCTGTTCGACACTGAGTTCCCGCGGTCTGTCCGCTTTTGTGCAGACACTATCCACGCGGCCATTACGCGGAACACACAACGCGATCGGGTGCAGAGTAGCCAACAGCCGCAACGTGCATCGGGTCAGCTCAAAGCAAGCCTCGAATACGGATCATTAGATGAGCAACTGATGCAATTAGGGAACTACATTCAAACGGTTCAACTCGGCTGCATCAATATTGACACTGCCATCCATCAAACGCACATCGCATATGCAGTGGAACACTCTTTATTGAATGAGAGAACCTGATGCGTCATCGAATAATCCACGATACGGTGTTTCGCTATGATCATCCCGTTCACGAAAGCGTCATGGAAGTACGCCTTCATCCATTGAGCAACGAGCGGCAACGCTGCGAGCAGTTTGTGCTGACCGTCAACCCAAAAACATCGGTGTACACGTATGTTGATGCGGCCCAGAACATCATCAATCACTTCCAAATTCCTGGACGGTTGACAGAGCTTCATGTCAGTGCAGAATCTACCGTCGATGTCTATGCACCGACACCAGCCCCTTCCACTGTACCTCGAGAGAGTTGGGCACTCTACGACACCATGAGCGCCACGCCATTACTCGATATGATGCTGCCGAGCCAACACACACGGCCAAGCACCAGTCTTGATGCATTTATGCGCGAACACAACATACAACGTGATGCAGACCCACTCACTACTGTGCGGAGTCTGAATACGGTTCTGTATCACAGCATTCGCTACACCCCACAGAGCACGACGGTCGATTCGACCATTGATGAGGTACTTGCACAACGAAAAGGTGTCTGTCAAGATATTTCGCACCTTATGATCGCGTTGTGTCGACGACTCGGCATCCCTGCACGATACATCAGTGGGTATTTGTATCATCGACGCAGCGATAATGATCGATCTCAAACCGATGCGACGCATGCATGGGTCGAAGTCTGGCTACCCACGATCGGATGGGTAGGATTTGACCCGACCAATAACATGTTGACAGGCGAACGCCACATAACCGTCGCAACCGGACGTGATTATGCAGATGTCACACCGACGCGCGGTATCTACCGCGGCCTCGCC
>CAIZHO010000631.1 GCA_903932805.1 uncultured Roseiflexaceae bacterium
ACGCTCATCGCGCGCGCGGTCGAGCTGTTGCAACGTGGGGTACGCCCCGACCAGATCATCCTCGTGACCTTCACCCGGCGCGCCACACGTGAACTGCGTGAACGTCTGACGCACCAGGTGGGCGAGGTGGCCGAACGCATGCGGGTCGGCACCTTCCACCGCATTTGCCTCGATCTGATGCGCCTCGAGCCCGATGCGTTTGAGCTACGTTCATACACCATCATCGACGAAGACGACCGCGAGCAATTGATGCGGTTGGCGCGTGGTCGTGTCTTGCCCAACGACGACGGCGACCGGGGCAGTGCACTTCCCAAGGCCAGCCAACTGGTGACCTGGTTGTCGTACGCACGTAACGCAAATATCCCCGTCAAGCAATACCTCGAGACGCAGAAGCTCTTCGACGAGCAACAACTCGCTAACGTGCTGGCGGTATATACGACCTACGAAGACCGCAAAACCGCCGCCCACTACCTCGATTTCGACGACATTTTGCGACGTTGTGCGACGGTCCTCATCTCGCGGCGCGAGGTACGTGAACGCATAGTGGGGCGCATCCAGCACGTCCTCGTCGACGAAATCCAAGACACCAGCACCCTGCAATGGCAGCTCTTGCATGCCCTGCGCCAGAAGGCGTCGTTGTTTTGTGTGGGTGACGACGCCCAGAGCATCTACGCCTTCCGCGGGGCCGACTTCAAAACCGTGCACTCCTTCGCCGAGCGTGTCAAGGGTGCAGATGTCTACTATTTGACCCAAAACTACCGCTCGACCCAAGAAATCCTCGATGTCAGCAATTGGCTGTTGGCCGAGTCACCCTTGCGCTACAACAAAGAACTCCAGGCCATCCGAGGTCATGCCACCAAACCGCTCCTGGTCGAGTGCGACGACGACCTCGCGCAGGGCCTGTGGGTGGCGGCAGACATGGATCACCGGCATGCAAATGGTACGGCGTGGTCGTCCATGGTGGTGTTGGTGCGTACGGCGTTCGCTGCCCGGACCGTCGAGACTGCCTGCATCGAGCGCGGCATCCCGTATGTCTTTGTGGGTGGGACGAGCCTGCTCAAAGCGTCGCACGTGCGCGACATCCTGGCGCTGCTTCGCGTCATCCTCAACCTCAACGACGAAGTCGCGTGGATGCGTTATCTGACCCTCTGGAAGGGCGTGGGCGACCGTACTGCCGAGCGCTGGGTGCAACAGGTCGGTGCCTGCGAATCGCTCCAACAGGCTGCCGAGTTCCTCTACCGCGCCAAGCCCGACCCCAAAGGTCCGGCGATGCCCTTGCTCCACATCCTCGAGCACGCCGCCACCCCAGCGACCCAAGTGCTGGCCGCGGTCCAGGCACTCGACCCGTTGCTGGCCGTCAAGTACCAATACGAGCAGTGGGAGCAGCGCAAAAAAGACCTCGAACTGCTCGTCCGCATCGCCAATCGCTTCGGCACCTTGGCAGCGTTCGTCGAAGAGTTCGTCCTCGACCCGCTCCACGCCAGCCAAGTTGCACCGCAAGACGACGCCGTCACGGTGTCGACGGTGCATGCCGCCAAGGGTACCGAGGCCGAGGTGGTCTACTTGGCCCGTGCCGATGTCGGCCAGTACCCGCACAGCCATGCCCGCGCCGACGACGAAATCGAAGAAGAGCGCCGTGTCCTCTATGTCGCCCTGACCCGCGCCCGCGATGAACTCATCGTGCTCCGCTCGCCCGAACAGGTCGCGAGTTGGGGTGCGCAGTACTCGTTTCTCGATACGCTCCGCGCCGATCTGGTCACTCTCGTCGAGAGTGGATCGCGCCGCCGTGAAGCCTGGAAGACCCTTTCGAGCCTCGACGGCGTGGTCCCCGATATCGATGATATGGATTGATGGTTTTTTCGTTTGGGGAAAGCAAAACGCCGCCGTGCTCGTCAGAAGCAGGCGGCGTTTTGATGCGCTCTTGGGACTGTGCAGTTGCGGGTGAGGTTTTATGCCCCGCGTCGCGGGGTACCGCGCCCC
>CAIZHO010000632.1 GCA_903932805.1 uncultured Roseiflexaceae bacterium
GCGCCAGCAGTGAGCAATAAGAAGTTTCTCGAGATGGCGGCTGCGATTGCTGGAGTCAAACCGCAATCGAAGAATTTGAGTTTGGTGATGATGAAGATTGGCGGACTGTTTATTCCCGCTGCGCGCGAGCTTCCAGAGGTGCTGTACGAGTTCAAGGAAGACTTTGTTGTTGATCATTCTGACTACGCCTCAACATTTGGAGATCACGCAACTGCACTCAACGAGTCATTGTTGGAAACGATTGACTGGTGGCGATCACACAAGCACTAGGCAAGACAGTGCTTACCGCTTTGCTTAGGTTGCCTAAACCAACGACGGCGTGCCTCCGTTTGGTCACAGCACTCAATTGCGTGTGTTCGTTGATCCGGACTTGTTGCAATACGACGAAGTGTGGGCTGCCGCGGGAACGTGGAATGACAACTTCGGTGCTGCACCAGCAGACATCGTTCGTGTCGCTGGTGGCGTCGTCACCGACCTTAAGCGCGGCTAAATCATCCATTCCTAAAGGCTCATTGAAGTTATCCTCGACACATGACTGATAGACCTGTGCTTCACCTCTCGTTGCCAGTGGATGATCTTCACGCCGCAAGGTCTTTCTACGAACACACACTCGGGTGTCGTATTGGACGTGAGCGAGAAGACTGGTTTGATGCCTGGTTCTACGGCCTGCAGCTAACGCTGCAGTTGAGACCGCTTGAAGTAATGACTGTCAGCCAACAGGGTGTTCGGCATTTTGGAGTCGTCCTTCCCTCATTGACAGAGTTTGATGAACTTGTTAATCGGGTTGCTGCATCCGGGCATCCTTGGATCTCAAAACCTGAGATACATAGCCACTCCGAGTTAAACGGAAAACTCGGAGGGAAACTCGTAGATCCCAGCGGGAACGTCATCGAAATCAAGTTCTATGCGGATGACGCTGACTATTTGAGTTGAGTTGCCTAAACCAACGGTGGCGTGCCTCCCTTTGGTCACAGCACTCAACTGCGTGTGTTTGTTGATCCGGACTTGTTGCAATACGACGAGGTCTGGGCTGCGGCTGGAACATGGAACGACAACTTTGGTGCGAACCCGAATGACATCGTGCGTGTCGCTGGTGGCGTCGTCACCGACCTCAAGCGGACGTGACACCAGGGGCGTACACTTTAACTGTGGACGAATGGAAGAACACGAACGAAGACGAACGAGGCGTTGATATTGGCCAGATTCGTGCCCTAGTCAATCTGACAGTGGCTGAGCGTGTGCGCGAGATGGTTCATGCAGCAAATGTGCTCATGACGATTCAGGAGAACGCCCGCAGATTCCGTGAGTTGCCGTCACGTTAATGTTTGACCCGGTTCAAATCTGCGAGATCCTCAATGAGGAAAACGTTGACTACGTGGTGGTCGGAGGGTTTGCCGCAGTCATCCGGGGATCGTCGCTTCCCACCCGAGATATCGACATTGTTCCGTCGCGGATGCCTGAAAATCTCGATCGTCTTGCACGTGCGCTCACTCGTATGAACGCCGAGATTCGTATTGACGGTAATTCCGTTCCGACACGAATCGATGGTGCATTTCTCGCGAACATGCCCTTCATGTTGAATCTCGTCACCGACTTCGGCGAGATGGATCTGACATTCACGCCGGCTGGCAGGGCCGGGGGATACGACGGATGGCGGGCTGGTGCAACGACTGAGATTGTCAGCGAAGGCTTGACGGTTGTTGTGGCATCGCTCGATGATGTCATCGATTCAAAACAGGCTGCCAACAGAGCCAAAGACCATGCTTCATTGCCATACCTCGAATCTCTCCGAGAGGAACTCCGCCGTCAAAACGGCGAATAGGTTTCATCAAGTATCGTCATCAACCGGCGTTTATCGAAGAATTCATGAACGTTGAGACCCGAATAGGAGCATGAAAATGGCCACAAAGACTTTGACTGACTACATGGGCTGGCGTTACGCCACAAAGAAAATGAATCC
>CAIZHO010000633.1 GCA_903932805.1 uncultured Roseiflexaceae bacterium
ACCCAAGAAACTCAATCCAGCTTCGGCGAACATCGTTGCCGGGATCCCGAGCGTGAATGAGATGATCAACGGAGACAGCGCGTTCGGCAGCAAGTGCTTGAGTGCGATGTTTACATTTGTCACGCCGATTGCACGAGCAGATTCGATATATTCTTTCTCTCGCAGAGAAAGTATTTGTGCGCGTGTAAGCCGACACATTTCGATCCAACTAATGATGCCTAATGCGATGATGATATTGAGGAGACCGCCACCCCAGAGGGCGAGCAAGAATAGCGCAAATAGGAGTTGTGGAATCGCGGTAAACACTTCGATTGTGCCCATCACCAGGGTGTCGACCCAGCCACCTAAGAATCCAGCTGCCGCGCCCAATGTCACGCCGATAATGACGGCAACGATTTGGACACTCAGACCGATAGATAGTGATACACGTGCGCCGTAGATAATACGACTCAGCTGATCACGGCCGATGGTGTCAGTTCCCAGGGGGTACTGCCAGCTAGGGAACTTGCGGGACTGTGTCAAGTTGGTCTTGTCGTATGGAGATGGCGAAATCACATCTGCGAATATGGCCATGAAGAAAAACAAACCCACCACAAAAAGCGCACCCACAGCCAATTTGTTGCGGCTGAATCGTATTGCGGCGTCACGCCAGAGGTTGGCAGGTTTACGCTCGTTTAACGGTATACCGATCATGATTGTTCCTTTGTTGATAGCAATTAGTCAAGCTTAATGCGTGGGTCAATCACGGTAGCGACAAGGTCAGTCAGCAGGTACAAAAGTCCCCACAGAGATGCAACCATGAGCATGAGCGCCAAAATCATGGGGTAATCTCGGGAAGTGATGCTGGTAACAAAGAACTTGCCGATTCCATTAACGCGGAACATTGTTTCGACAAAAATTGTGCCGGTGATCATATTTGGGACCATGGGCCCCAATGCGGTAATAATCGGGATCAACGCATTCTTCATGGTGTGCCGCCAGATGACCATTGTCTCTGATAAACCTTTGGCTCGGGCTGTGCGTATGTAATCAGCAGTCAATACTTCGGTCAAACTGCCGCGTGTGAAGCGAGCTGCTATACCCATGGGCCCGAGTCCCAACGCAATGACGGGCATTATCCACGCCGTTGGATCGCTCCAACGATCGGCATCCAGCGAAATGGGCAGCCATTGGAGCTTCACGGTCAAAATCAAAATCATCCAAATAGAGATAATGAAATTGGGTACGGTCATGCCGAGTGTGGAGATAAACGTGACAACCGTGTCCACCCAGGTATTTTGGCGGATTCCCGCCAAAATACCCATAAATACACCCAATGCGATTGAGATTAGTACGGTGATCCCACCGAGTTGAATGCTTTTGGGCCATACCGATGCAATCACGTCGATGACGGAGGTGTCTTTGAACTGGTACGAAATGCCGAAGTCGCCTTTCAGGGCATTGCCAACCCAGGTGAGATATTGTTCGTGCAAGGGTTTGTCAAGCCCGAACTTTGCCAGCATATTGGCACGCTGTTGTTCGGTCAGGTTGCGATTCGTCTCGTCCCATGGACCACCTGGCACGTTGTGCATCAGTAAAAAGACAACGACTGTTACCACGAAGAAAACGATGACAAGTCTGATTAGACGCGAGATGATGTAGATTACCATGCAGGCGCAATCCCTTTCATAACAGTGCCGGATTCTGTGTGTGCTCACACCGCGTGCGGTGTTTAGCGTTTTTTGTACCCCATTGTACAAGCGTCATATGCATTCGTTCTGCAGGTTCAGGCTAGCCTGATTGTCTGAGTGCAAGTCAGCAAAGCACCTGCCATGTCCGCATATGACCGTTACAAAAAGTATCTGACATACATTACCACATTGAAGGCACATTTGCATACAGCGGTACACAATTTCTTATCATGGAATACCTCCATTCTCCGAAACGGTTGATTGCCGTTGGTAAATCTGGCATATCTGGGCAGTTGTCATTCGCAAGGAGCAGGCCAAGAGTATTGGAAACGATAGTGTGCTGACATAATCGCATGTGATGTGACAGCAGCATACTTGTGAATACGTAATGTTGGATATGCATTCACTGGAACGACGTTTCGAGAACTCACCAATGAACTGCGCTTACGGAGACGCGGGGTGACAGAATCAATCGTTGCGTTGACACATCCACCATGGTATGTAGTAGGTGGTACAATAGTCACATTATTTTGAGCTAGATAGACGCTATGCAACGCTTTGTTCTGCGCTTTTGGTACAGCATAATTGCCGTGTTTATTGTTCTGCTGATTGTTGCGCCGGCATCTGCAGTGGTGGGAATCATTGTCAAAAAAGTCATTGATCGACAAGCGGTCCTGCCCGAAGAACTCGCCGTTGGACGAAGCGAATTTGTTGACATAGACCCCATGCCTACGGACGATGTCGTTGCTCCATCGACGCAACAGCGTATGACCTTGGGGAGTGGTGCGGCGCATACGTGTGTGGTGGTGTACTCAGGGCATGTGATGTGTTGGGGTGCGAATGATGAGGGCCAACTTGGATTCGGGAACGACGGAACTGCAGTCCCATATTCGCAAACCGCCAATGTCGTGGCTTCCCTCCAAGATGTGACGAGTGTTGCGGTCGGTTTGCGGCATAGCTGTGCACTCGTCCCCAGTCCTCGTGCGGTCTGGTGTTGGGGGAGCAATGCAGTACGGCAAATCGGGCAATCCATCGATGGCCCGGTGACCTCTGCCTCGTATCCGCAAATAGTAAATGGCCTCGACAACACGGTTGCGATTGCTGCTGGCGACGCACATACCTGCGCCCGCTCGGACGATGGCTCAATCCACTGTTGGGGGGCAAATAACCATGGTCAACTCGGTGCAGGGCAGATATCGCAACGTGCAGGTGTCCAACTTGTACCACTACCCGAGCCGAGCACGGATCTGTTTGTGGGTGGCAACACTGCCTGCGCACGCCTGCAGAGTACAGCACTCTACTGTTGGGGGAGTATCCCATTTGATGGGATGCGCGATGTAGCAACGCCAGAGCGTATTGAGCAGTTCGAACAGCGTACGACAGCACAGATTGTCATCAACACCGCACAGTTGTGCACGTTCGAGCCCACTGCTGATGTCCGGTGTTGGTCTGCGCAGGAGCCACAAGGCTATTTGGTCCCGCAGGGAGCTGGTGCAACAAAGCTACGCGCAGTGCATGATGGAACAGTCTGTGCAAGTGGCGTTGAAAACCAGGTCTGCTGGGATAGTGCAGGTCGCGCACGAATAATAATGGAACGTGGTGTCAGTGATGTCTCGGGTGGTACAGCATTTCAATGTATTGCGTTACGAGCGGGCAGAGTGCGCTGTCGCGGCGATAATGCGATGGGCCAACTCGCTAGTTCGCGGACGTCGCAGAGTGACGCGTTTGTCACGGTAGCTCTCGGGAACGCAAGTTCACTGTTGAGTGCAGGTGCCGGGCACGTATGCGGAATGTGGCAACTCGGGATGCTCCGCTGTTGGGGCCGATCATTTGAAGGCCAATTGGGTGTTGAAGAATACTATGGTACACGGAGCCGAACCGAACCCGTGACCCCTGACATCAATGGCGTGCTGTCCATTACGACCGGTACTCGTCATACATGTGCGGTCCGCCACGACGAGCGGGTTTTTTGCTGGGGGGCAAACGCAAGCGGCCAATTAGGCACCAATGATGTATTAGATAGGAGCACACCGACCTTCGTCAACGGAGTCACAGAGGGGATTGCCCTGAGTGCTGGGGCGGCACACACGTGTTTGCTCCAACATAGTGGGTCTGTATGGTGCTGGGGTGACAATCATGCTGGGCAAGTCGGTGGTACGCAGAACGACGTGAAGACCCCCCGACGGATAGAATTAGTGCAGTCCGTGGTTGCAATAGCGTCGGGTGGTGCGACGAATTGTGGCTTGCAATCGGATGGCCTGGTTATCTGTTGGGGAGCGAAAATCGGGCAGATTGCTTCGTTTGCACCAATAACTGACCTCACCGATGTGACTGCGGTGTCGGTTGGTAATCAATTCGTTTGCGCGCTCCGCATTGATGGTTCAGTCTGGTGCTGGGGTAATGAAAATGCGGTAGGGAGGGCACTCACCCCGCAACTCGTCCAAGGCCTACCCCCCGTTCGAAGCATCAGTGCTGGCGGACAACATGTCTGTGCAGTTGATACCGACCGGCGTCTGTGGTGTTGGGGCGAAAATCAACACGGCCAAGTAGCCCCAGATGATGCACGGACACGCATTCTCGACCCGATTCTGCGCGCTGACAACATTGCGTCCGTGACCGCGGGTTTTTCGATGAGTTGTGCACGAAATGTGGCAGGGAGCACGAATTGCTGGGGCGATAATCGCTATGGACAACTCGCAAGCCCCGATTCGACCGTACGAGAAGCACGTATTGACGGCTATGATGATGGTTTTTCATTGGTCGCCGGGGGGAATTTCAGCTGTGCTTTGCTCAAATATGTCAGCGTGCGCTGCTGGGGGAGCAATGAATATGGCCAGTTGGGTGATGGCACAACTACATCGTCTGCAGTACCGCAGTCCGTGCGCAGCAACGAAGAAGTGGTGCGCATTTCTGCCGGTTCAGCACATGCCTGCACAATTATCATTGACGGTACCGTGCGTTGCTGGGGTCATAATAATTTTGGCCAGTTGGGCAACGAAGCGACTGAAGATAGTTCGACCCCTGTCGTTGCTGCAGTACAAGATGTCGTTGCGCTCTCATTAGGGCAATCTCACAGCTGTGCGCTCCTCCAAGATGGTGGGGGAGCGTGTTGGGGACGCAACGAAGATGGTCAATTGGGCAGTGGGAATACGGCAAACTCAGGAATGCCCCTCCGTGTTGCCGACCTCGTTCAGGCCGTTGCCATTGCAAGTGGAGGGAACCATACATGTGCGCTCAACCAGAGTACACAGGTGGTCTGTTGGGGACGCAATGAACAAGGGCAACTTGGGATTGGGAGCGTAGGGCCGGGGATTTCTGTCCCAGCCTCTGTGCCGCAATTGGGTGGGGTGACGGCAATTGCAGCAGGCACCGACCACACCTGCGCACTGGCCGACGGCGGGTCTGTTTGGTGCTGGGGGTGGAACCGATTCGGTCAGACTGCAGCAGAGATAATCGGCGAAAAATCATTTACACTAACTCCGCGCAAGATTCCTGATCTCGTCAATGTCATTGCAATTCAGGCGGGAGGGAATCATACCTGTGCCTTGCAGCAAAATGGTCGTGTTCGTTGTTGGGGTGACAACTACAACGGTCAGCTCGGAGTGGATCGCACCGAAAACGCAGTGTTCGATGTGCGCGGTACCGAATTAGTAGGGTTCGACAGTGTGATTCAAATTGCTACCGGTGGTGCTCATACGTGCGCACTACAACAACGAGGTAATGTTCGCTGTTGGGGCTGGAACCGTGACGGGCAATTGGGCACCGGTACTCGCACAGAGCGCGCAGACATCACGACCCCGGCTCCTATTGTTGGACAATCGAGAGTCACATCGGTTGCACTCGGCGATGGCCACCTCTGTGCTGTCGACAACATTGGCACCGTCTGGTGTTGGGGCGAAAATGATGTCGGACAACTCGGTATCGGTGTCATGGGCAACCTCGGGGACTTTGGTTTGCCAAAGGAAGTAGATGCCGCGGTCAACACGCTTTCTGTTGATTTGGGGGCTAAACATAGCTGTGCACTCCTTGTTACTTCCGAACTGAATTGCTGGGGCCGGAATAATTTGGGTCAGTTGGGTAATTCTTATGCAGGTGATATTGCAGACAGTGTGATCCCGAACTTTGTCGTAGGCGTAAGTAATGTGTCTGCATATAGTGCAGGTGGAGACACGAGTTGTGCAGTGTCTGACGGAATCGTCTCGTGTTGGGGTGACAACGAGTATGGTCAGTTAGGTACAGCAACACTTGGAATCGGCGATTATCGTACCACTGCAACCGTCGTTGCAGGCATAGATTCTGTTATAGATATAACCATCGGATCGCAGCATGTTTGTGCCCTTCGGATCGATCAAACCGTATGGTGCTGGGGGCGCAACAACGTAAACCAAGTCGACGAAACAACTGCTGAAGTAGTGGTTGCTCCCAAGCAAGTTGCGATCACGTCCCCGGTAGTGAGTATTGGATCAAGTGGCAATCATACCTGTGCTGTGGATTCTGCTGGAGCGGTGTGGTGTTGGGGTAACAACCAATCCGGTCAACTCAGTGTCGTGGGCGAATCGATCCATACCGTGCAACGGGTTGCTGGCATACCCGCCATACAGACCGTCGTGACAGGTAGCCAACATACATGCGCACTCGATCGTCAACGCTCGGTTTGGTGCTGGGGTAGCAACGAGCACGGTCAGCTTGGTATCGGCATCACCGACACTCTTGTTCAGATCGCGCCGACCAAGATAGAAGCCTTCACAGCAGTGTCGCAGATTGCGGCAGCCGGATCGCGCAGTTGCGCGGTTTTAGAGACTTCCGAGGTGTGGTGCTGGGGTGAGAACACTACAGGACAACTTGGAGTGTCCCCCAATCCTGATCGCCATTCCCCTGCTGTTGTCCAACGGCTCTGGTCTATGCGCTCAAGT
>CAIZHO010000634.1 GCA_903932805.1 uncultured Roseiflexaceae bacterium
CGCCGACGTGACCAGCGTGGTCTCTTCTTGGTTATTCTGCGACGACTTCCACGTTGACACGGTGATTGCTGGGTCTGATTGAGCAGACTGCTTCCACGACCATGTATCCGCTGTACCATCGGTGGTGACTGAGTACGTAAAGGTCAGCGTGTAGCTTTTGAGTGACTGGAGGTTGTTTGAGTAAGAATCCGGCGTCCAGACCGCAAGATCTTGGGTTGACGAATCAGACGGTGATGATTCCTCTGTGCTTGGTACCAGTGTTGGTTCTGCATCTGATTCTTCGTTCTGTGTCGTATCTGCGTCAACAGCCGTGTCTGGCTGCGCAGCGTTTTGTTCACCCGCAGGAGTCGTCGTTCCACATGCACTGACGAGCACACTCATCAGGAACACAGCAATCATCAGTCGGAATTTCATCATGTCCCCTTTCTTCTGCCAAATGATACGCACATCATACTGCAGAACTGTCAACGCATTTAAGGTCACCACCCGCGCAACGTCACGCTCCCCACTATCCCACTCACCTCTTGGTGTGGACTCGTATAGTGCGTAGGACTGTGTGCAGCCATGTATGGCGCAAGTGTATTGGTCACGGTTACGGAAATCGTGTTGACCCCTGGGCGGAGCGCTTTGCTGACATCGAACTGGTACGGCGACCAGACACGCGGCTGATGTGCGATTCCGTTGATGGCAACCGCCACAGTACCGCGCACATCCGCGAGCTCGAGCACCCAGTGCGTACAACCCCCAGCGACAGTGACCGAACGCGTATAACAGACTGCACCTGCATAATCACCCAAGCCCTGCGCAGCATAGTCTGCGGGCAATTGTACCGTTGCGGTCCCGTAGTCATACTGGATGGGTGCCAAAAGCAATGCTGCCCCAGCCGCACCACCAACCGCCGTCAGGGTCAGCTCAGCAGAAAGCGCGGTGGGCGGTAACGCGGCTGTCCCGCCGTGGAGCGTGACGACCTGCCCATCCACGATCAACGCGCTCGCTGCATTCGTCGCGATGCGTATCTGCGTAGCGCCACGCGGAATCCGCCAGCGTAACGTCGTCGTTCGTTCGATACCGGGGAACGCATCGGGGGTGAGTCGTACCACCGTGTCGTCTGCCGGCTGGTCTTCGAGCCAATCTGCACCAGGCAATGGATGCGGCCGGCGGTCGATCAACGGCCAACCCGGGTCCATGTCGTTGTACAACTCGGGGTCGGTGGCATACGTCAAATCGACCCATTGGCGGCGCCGGAGTTTGGCTGCGCCTGGTGCCCCACCGCTGCGCGCGCATTGCCAGCCCACCCCACTCAACAGACGGGTCGGAACGTTAGCCCCGTTGTACCTCCCATCCACCATCACCGAGACGCCGCGGCCGCTGTCGAGCGCGTGAATCTCGATGCGATGTGCCCCGGCAGCGAGGGGACCCAACGCGTACGGTTGGACTCGTACGGTACTGCCGTAGGGATCAAACCCGCCTTGACGCCCTATTTCGACGCCATCGATACGCACGCTGACCGGCACGTCGGCAACGACCATCAGTGCGCCGTCGGGTGCATCGTGCGCGAGTGCAAACGAGTGGACAAACGTCACGTAGGTCGACGCAACCGGCGCATCGGGTTGCTCCATCCAGGTTGGGCGGATATAGCGCTCGGGATGGCGCAGGACAGCCCAACTCCCGCGCAATTGCATAGCCTGATCGGGCGTCAGATGAAACTCCAGCAGATGCTGCCCCGCCTGCAAATCACACGGCACCATCGCCGCGTAGCCGGGGCTTTCTGATGATACGAGTACCCCATCGAGCCAGATCCGTTTGGCAGCCGCAGCCGATACCACCAATGCACCGCTCACTGCTGCATCAAGAGAAAATGTCGTCCGGACGCACACGGTTTGGCCTGCACGGACCTTCCCAAAAGCCATGAATTCTTCGGGGACGTATCCTTTCGGACCGAGCATTCCCCAATGAAGTGTATCCTTGTGGATTCCTTTGGTTAGCGAATAGACTAGTGGCTGCCAACCAGCCGTTGCGAGCGGATCAGTCCCCCCCTGCAACGCCGGCAGATGCGCTGTTTGCCCTGCAGTGATCGTATACCAGCCATAGGTGCCAAACCCTTGGGTTTGGACGCCACTGTGACTATCGAACCGTTGCGTTTGTGGCAAGAGCAAGCCACTCGCTGGCCTGACAAAATCCCCGTGCAGATTATTC
>CAIZHO010000635.1 GCA_903932805.1 uncultured Roseiflexaceae bacterium
CGCCCCGATGAAGCCTGCGCCACCGGTGATTACGATATGCATGGAGCCTCTATATGAATTGCATACAAAAACACAGAAAATTCAGGGAACGCGTACCATTCCCGCAGATATCATACCATAGCCGCGCAGACGGACAACGTGCCGTTCACAGGATGGACGCATCGCAACGCCGTAGAGGTCCATTTTGTGACATCGACGACGGCGCTGCTCGTGCAAAGCAATACGTCGGTGAATCAGCACGCAACACGAATTACTACGAATTGTCATAGAAATCGGTGTCACCATCGAATATTGTTCTATAATATGCCATGAAATGGAATATCCAAGAGGCAGAACGTCGCACATGCGGGGTTCTGTGGTGTTATTTGTAGAAAATCCGCTCGGCCAGGATCACTGCGCGGCGGGAATGAACGGATAAGGATGCGAGATGAATGTGAAGTCGTTCTTCCAACGGTCAGCAGGACAAACCGTCGCACTGCTGGCAATTCTCTTGCTGGGTGCATACTTCCGTTTCGGCGGGTTATTTATGTGGGACGAGCCTTCGTTCCGCTTGCACCCCGACGAGCGGTTTTTGACCGAAGTCGCCACGCAAATTCGTCTCCCTGCAAGCTTTGGCGAATACCTCGACACAGCGAATTCACCGCTCAACCCGCGGAACGGCAATTATAAATTTTTTGTGTACGGGATGGTCCCACACGAGTTGACACGACTCACGGCAGTGTTGATTACCCCGCCCGATCGGTTGCCGACCATGATCTCGGGTGAAGGCACCGCGAAACCAAACACCGAGCGCGAAATTTCGGCCATTATGCCGGAATTCATTCGGAACATCATCAACCCAGATGGTCGCGATTACACCAGTGACATCCACAAAGTAGGGCGCGTCTGGTCGACCCTGTTTGACCTCCTCTCCATCCTTGTCATATTTGGCTTGGGGCGCCGGTTATACGGTGCAGGCGTCGGTTTGTTGGCAGCATTGATGTATGCCGGTACGGGCTTTGCGATCCAACAAGCCCATTTTTTCACGGTCGATGCCACCAGTGCGTTTTTTATTTTGCTGACGGTCTATTACTCGGTCCGGGTGGCACAGCGCGGTTCGCTGACCGATTATGCGGGCGCGACGTTTGCCATCGGTGCATCGATTGCGTGTCGAATCACGCTGGCCACGGTCGCAATTGTCACCATCGTGGCAACATGTAGTCGCATCTATGCCGCATGGCAACGCGGCAGCATCCGTGCAATGGCACGCGACTTTGGGTTGCTCGTCCTCACCGGAGTGCTGGCGATATTTGTGGCGCGGGTACTAGGGCCAGACATGTTCGCGGGGACACTTCCTGGTAATCCCGACAAGCTGATTCTGACCGAGGTGCTCGGGGATCGGGTCTTTTTCATTGACGAGTTCTTCCAAGGCAAAGGTTTTTTTGATATTCGTCCCGATGATCGATTCCTCAAAAGCATGGACGACATCCGGCGCTTTGCCTCGGGTGAGGTTGACTGGCCACCGACACAACAGTGGGCAGCGCGGCCACGGTATATCTTTGCGCTGAGCAATATGGTCTATGCCGGCATGGGTGCCCCGTTGGGCATTGCTGCATGGATCGGGTTCTTGGTGGCAGGCTGGCAGTTGCTTCGTCGCAAGAAGCTCATACACCTCGTTCCCTGGGCGTGGGTGCTCTTCTTCTTTGGCTGGCAGGGCGGCCAATTCTTGATGTCGATGCGCTACTACTTGCCGATTTATGGCGTTCTGATTATTTTTGCCGCCTGGCTGGTGGTTTTGTTGGCACAGCAACGCCAGCGTGTGTTTGACACGGTGATGCGCTGGATGTGGCAACCGGGCGACCCGGTGTTGCACCGGGCACGCGCCTTGACCATTGGGCGTAGCATTGCATTTATGGCGGTAGTACCAGCGCTGGTCGTGGTGACAGGTGCGTTAGCGTGGGGTTTTGCATTCTCACGCATGTACACTGAGGATCACAGTCGCGTGGCTGCTTCGCGCTGGATCTACACCAACATCCCGCCTGGGTCGGGCATTAGTGCCGAATCATGGGACGATGGCTTGCCATTGGGGTTGGATGGTCGTTCTGCGGATGAGTTCAAGGGCTATGCGTTCCCGGTGTATGGCGAAGACGAAAAGAACAAATGGTACGGCAACGGTAACCCCGACGAGCTGGGGATGCTCGACCAAATCGACAAGGTCGACTACATCATCATGAGTAGCAACCGTGTCTACGACACGGCAGGGCGATTGGTGATGCGTTATCCGGCACTCATCAACTACTACAAAGCGTTGGCAGATGGGTCGTTGGGCTTTACGTTGGTGGCCGAGTTCCGCGCCGCTCCCAAGCTGTTGGGGTTCGAAGTACCGACGTCGGTCTGGGCCGAAGAAGCATTTAGTGTCTACGATCATCCACGGGTCTTGATTTTCAAAAAGAACGACACCTACTCCAAGACCAAGGCCGAAGCAATTATTACCAAGGGCGTGGTCTTCGAAGAAGTCTACAAATTGCCCACCATCCGCGCCAGTGCCGTGATGACCGCGCTGCACTTCACGGATCTGCAATGGCCCACGTATCGGAACAGTGCCAAATGGACCGAACTGTTCAGTACGGTCACTACCACTACACTGCCATGGTTGTGGTGGTTGCTGGTCTTTGAGGTGATTGGACTGGCTGGCTTCGTGTTGCTCCAAAGAGCATTCCGCTGGATGCCGGATCGTGGCTATGGCCTGATCAAAATCTTGAGTCTGGTGACGGTTTCGTGGCTCATCTGGTTTGCGGCGAGTGTCAACCTGCTGAGCTTTACGCGCACGGGGGTGGGTGTGGTCGCGGGCGCATGGATCGCGTTGGCGGTCATTGTTGGCTGGCGTCAACGTGCCGAATGGCGCAGCTGGTGGAACCAATCGCGCTGGTTGATTCTGACCACCGAAGGATTGTTTTTGCTCGCATACGGAGCATTTGTGCTGGTGCGTGCGAGTAACCCCGATCTGTGGCATCCCGCCCGTGGTGGCGAAAAGCCCATGGACCTGGCATTTTTGACGGCAGTCATACGCAGCCCGGCCTTCCCACCAATAGACCCGTGGTTCGCCGGCGGTATGTTGAACTATTACTACTTCGGTTTTGTGATGGTGGGCGTCTTGGTCCATCTGACCGGGATTGCCCCGGCGACAGCATACAACTTAGCGGTCCCGACGATTTTCGCCCTGACTGCGATTGGGTCGTGGAGCGTCGCATTGGCAGTCCAGGGCACGTTCGGTGTCATCTACGCCGGCAAGTGGCGGTATTGGCTGGCAGCACTGACCAGCGACGGCAAACGCAAGCTCGCTGGGGCTGCATTGGCTGCGTTGTTTGTGGTGTGTGCGGGGAACTGGTCACAAGCACTGTGGTATTTGCCCAATACGGGTGAAGCCGGGTTCGAATGTGACAAAGGCACGTCGTATGCCATGCAGGCCGAATGTAAAGGGCGTGGCGAATGGGCCTTCTGGGATGCAACACGTGTCGTTTCGATCAAAACGGGTGACGGAGTCATCAACGAGTTCCCGTTCTTTACCTTCTTGTTCTCGGATCTGCATGCGCACATGTTTGGACTCCCCATGTTGGTGGGCAGCCTGGGTGTGATGTTGGCGTTGATCCGCCGGCGTCGGCATGCTCGGGCGGTGTGGGCGCGCTGGCGCGAACGTCTCGTGCTGTTGGGTTTTCTGGGGATGTTTGCGGGTGTCTCGTATGCCACCAACACGTGGGATTACCCGACCATATTTGGGATGTCCGTCGTTACGTTGGCACTGCTCGCCTGGCGCGATCATCAGCAACGGCCCAACGCGGTAGGGCACCTGGTGGGCTTGTTGGCATCGGTGGCAACAGTATTCGGGTTGTCAAAGGTGTTCGTATGGCCGTTTAGTCGTGCGTTTGCCAGTGACTACACAGGCTTTGACCCATGGACAGGGCCACAGACACCGGCATCGTTGTTTTATGAAATCTCGGGTATGTGGGTCTACGCTGCCCTTTTTGCGGCGATTCTCTTTGTTGTTCGCATCGGCTGGGTCCATCGCATTGTCGCCGCTGGCCTGTTGGTGCTGAGCATAGCCGCCATCGGAGCGAGTATTTATTTTGCGTGGCCAGCGTTGTATGTCGAAGGCTTCGCGATTGTCGTTTTGGCACTGTTGATAAGTGCTGTCTTGACACGTTCTGGAGCAATGCGCCAGACGGTACCGGTGTTTGGGCGAACAACCGCGATACAGCTCGAGTTGCCCGTGTTTGACGCACTCGAACGTCGGGCATCACCAAAAATCGTGCCGATTGCCCTCGAGACAATCTTTATGATGGTGATGGTCTTGGCGGTGTTTGGGATCTCGGCACTGACTGAGGTACTGGTTGCCAAGTCTGATATCGGTCGCATGAACAGCGTGTTCAAATTCGGTATGCAGGTCTGGGTCTTTGGTGGGATTAGTGCGGGTGTGTTGTTGACGTGGGTTTGGCAATC
The DNA here is from genome assembly GCA_903932805.1 of uncultured Roseiflexaceae bacterium. Lineage (GTDB taxonomy): Bacteria > Chloroflexota > Chloroflexia > Chloroflexales > Roseiflexaceae > UBA965. The sequence continues at coordinate 4,477 of CAIZHO010000635.1, forward strand.
ATTGCGCAGCTCCTCCGTTGCGGTCCGTGCGTCGTGGTTGGCAGTTACTGCGATTCTGGTCGGTGCATCGTTCGTCTACCCGATTACCGCCACACCGGTGCGCATCGCCGAACGGTACGACCGAGAAGCACCGTTGTCGCTCGACGGCGAGGCGTATCTACGCTCGCCCAATGCGTCATGGGGCGAAAACGGCGTCAACTTCAGCTTCAGCGAAGATGCGGATGGCATTGCCTGGTTGCGTGCCAATGTGACCGGTACGCCGGTGTTGCTCGAAGCGCACGCCGAAGCCTATCGCTGGATTACGCGCATCGCCACACATACTGGCATGCAGTCGTTGATGGGTTGGCCATGGCATGAGCAACAGCAACGGAGCGTGGCGGATGCAGGCGTCATCATCGATGCCCGTAAGCAGGCCATTCAGCGCTGGTACACGAGTACGGATGCACGCCAGACATTCGCCGAAATGCAGAAGTATGGCATCGAATATATCTTCTTTGGTCGCATGGAACGTGCCTTGTACGGCGAAACTGCCGGCATCGCATTTCGTGAACTGGCAGAGTCTCAAGACATCACCGA